>JAYVAZ010000424.1:0-5944 GCA_043750675.1 Pseudobdellovibrionaceae bacterium
CAGTTCGTAGAGATGAGCGAACAGATTAGCAATCTGCGTGATTCCATGGAAAATCGGATTTCTGCAAGTATCTCGGGAGTTGTGATAAATAAATCGGCACAGCGGTTGCCAAACACTTCTAGTTTAATTATTGATGGCGTAGATGGTGAAACTCTCCTTATGAATTTAGATATCGAAGGTTTTGCCGTCAGCACCGGAGCCGCCTGTAGCAGCGGAAATCCCGAACCTAGTCCGGTATTAATTGCTATTGGATTAACGCGTAAACAGGCGCAAAACAGTTTACGGTTGTCCTTGGGCGTTGGAACTACTGGCGAACAAATTAAGTTTTTCGTTGAAAAGTTAATTGAAATTGTAGATCGCATACGATTGTTGGAAGCGGATTTAACTGGCAAAGGTGAAATTGAAATCAGATAACGAAATTAAAAAGAAAAGGGTTCTTGTTGCAATGAGTGGCGGAGTTGATAGCTCGGTCGCGGCCTCTTTGTTAGTTGATCAAGGGTATGAAGTTATTGGGGCTACGATGCAGGTTTGGGATTATTCTCAGTGTGACATCGAAGAAGGAAACGGCACTTGCTGTTCCAGTATCGATGTCGACGACGCCCGGTCGGTTGCAGATTCATTAGGAATTCCCTTTTACGTTTTAAATTGCGAAGAAAAATTTAAAACTTCTGTAATAGATCCCTTTATAAATAGCTACTTAAATGGCGAAACTCCTTTACCTTGCGTAAACTGCAATACCTTCTTAAAATTTGATCACCTAATCAAAAAAATGAAGGAATTAAATTGTGATTATCTGGCCACTGGCCATTACGCGCAGATCAATCAGTTGGAAGACGGTCACTACGGAATATTTACCAGTGAAGATGGTTGGAAAGATCAGACCTACTTTCTGTTTACATTGGAACCTTCTATCGTTCCTAAAATTCTTTTCCCAGTAGGGCACCTAAATAAAACAGAAGTTCGAAAAATTGCCGAAGAAAAAAATCTAGTCGTTGCCCGTAAGAAAGATTCTATGGGAATTTGTTTTGTTGGAGACAAGGGTTATGATCAGTTTTTGAAGCAAAATGTCTCCGCAGCCGTGTTAGCCAGCAAAAAAGGTTTAATGAAAAGATACACAAACGGCGAAGTAATGTCCGAACACAAAGGTATTCACCTTTACACTTATGGACAAAGTAAAGGTTTAGGTATGGACCACCACGAAAAATTATTCGTGATTAAGATCGATGCCGAGACCAATACGGTTTGGGTCGGCGATGAAAAGTATCTATACCGTGATCGTCTAGAAGTGAAGGATATGCATTTGATAAACGAAATTAAGGACGGCGAAGTTCTTAATGTTAAAATTCGATATCAACATAAAGGCTCATTGGCCAAAGTAAAAATCAAAAATGCGCATAACGCTGAACTTGAATTCTTAGAACCGCAGCGGGCGGTAACTCCTGGTCAGGCGGCCGTATTCTACCGTGAAAAGCATTTGTTGGGTGGAGGCTGGATATTATGAACAGCCAGGAATTCCAGGTTCATACTTTCGGTTGTAAGGTAAACACTTATGATTCAGGGATGTTGCAGAAAAATTTGAAAACCCAATTGGGAAAAATAGATGGAGATAAAAAAATCCATGTTCTAAATACTTGCGCGGTGACGGCCGAAGCGACAAAAGAAGCCGTGCGATTGGCAAGACGAATCAAAGCGAATGATCCGTTGGCGCTCATTGTAGTTACCGGTTGTGCTGCACAAGTGGACACCGATTCCTTCAGTGGTTTGCCTGGCGTTGACTTGGTCGTTGCTAACTCGCACAAAGGAATGCTTTCGGAAATCATTAAAGATTTCTATAAAGGTAAAGATCAAAAAGTTTTTAAATCAAATATTTTTAGAAAAGACGATTTGGAAGAAGGTTTTGGCATTGAACCAGAACACACCCGATCGTTTTTGAAAATTCAAGATGGTTGCAATAGCTTTTGTAGTTATTGTGTCATTCCCTATGCTAGGGGGAAAAGTCGCAGCCTATCCATCGATGCCTTGGTAAAACGCGTGCAGCAATTAGACGATAGTGGAATTAAAGAAGTGGTTTTAACCGGAATCCACATCGCTGACTATCAGGACGATACCCGTAAAGAAAAAAATATTCTCGAAGATCTAGTTGAAAATGTTTTGCTACGGACAAAGATATCTCGAATTCGTTTAAGTAGTTTAGAACCCAAAGAAGTTTCCTCGCGGTTGTTAGATATTTATCAGGACGATAGAATGTGCAGACATTTTCATATGTCTATCCAAAGTGCCAACAGCAAAGTTTTAACTGATATGAAGCGCCGTTATTCTCAACAAGATGTTATTGAAAGTCTTAACGATATTCAATTGCGTTTGGGTAACGTGTTTGTGGGTATGGATGTCATCACGGGGTTTCCAACCGAAACCGAATCTGATTTTGAAGACACGTACAAGGTTCTTAGTGAAACTCCCTGGACTCGCATTCATGTTTTTCCCTACAGCGAGCGCCCCGGAACAAAGGCCGCTATATTTGCAGAATCGGTTCCTTGGGAAGAACGTAAAAAAAGAGCGCAGCTATTGCGCCGACTTAGTTCAACACGTTTCCAGGCTATGGCATTACAACAAGTCGGGCTGAACAAGAAAGTTCTTATCTTAAATAAAGATTCTAAAAATTCTCAGGGCCTTAGTTCTGATTTTTGGCCAGTGGAAATTTCTGATAAAGAGTTCGTAGATAAAAATCGAGGGCAAGAAGTGATGGTAAAAGTGGATCGATTTAAACCATATGAAAATTTGAACAACGAGGGTGTTTTGCATGCTGTACAATTATCTTAGGCAAAATAATCCCGATCTCCTGGGTTTAGCTTTGACTCATAAAAGTTATTTTTTTGAAAACAGAAAATCCTGCAAGGGCTATAACGAAAAGTTAGAGTTTTTGGGGGATGCGGCTGTGAATCTTTTTGTTGGGCAATATCTTTATTTAAAGTATCCCGATCTTTCCGAGGGAGACTTATCCAAACGAAGATCTTTTTTGGTCAATGCCAGTACGTTGGCGGAATTTGCCTATAAAATCCAGTTAGATCAGCAGATTTTACTGGGAAAAGGCGAGTTGCAAACTGGCGGCAGACAAAAACAGTCGGTAATGTCATGTGCATTCGAAGCCCTTTTTGGTGCGATTTATTTGACTGGTGGTATGGATTCAGTGAAAGAATTTTTAGAACCTTTGTTGAATGACGCTTTAGAAAATGATGACTGCTGCGACAAAAGAAATCACGACTACAAATCGGCACTTCAGGAGTTAGTCCAAAAAAGCAAAGGCGTGGCGGCGCCTATTTATGCGTTAAATGAACTAAATGGTCCTTCACATGATCGCGAATTCGATATTTCCGTTATCGTTAATGGTCAAGAGCTGGGCCGCGCTACAGGTTCATCAAAAAAGATAGCTGAACAATCCGCGGCGAAAATAGCATTAGACAAAATAAATCTAGCGGCGACTGAAATGACCGAAAAATTAAGTATTAAGGAGTTAGAATGAACTATAGAGCTGGCTACGTAGGAATAGTAGGATGGCCGAATTCTGGAAAAAGCACTTTTTTAAATTCAATTATAAAAGAGAAAATTTCTATTGTTAGTGATAAACCGCAAACGACTAGACGTCGTGTTATCGGCATCGATAATCGCGAAGAGTCTCAGATTGTTTATTTGGATGCGCCGGGGTTTGTGTATCGTCAGGACGAATTGAATAAGTATCTTTCCTATGAAGCCGACAGTGTTATCCAGGATAGTGATATTCTGGTAGTGATGTTGTCGATTGATACTGAAAAGAAGGAAGAATTGGAGACCATTATCAATAAGGCGGTAGAAAGCCGAAAACCTTGGGTAGCGGTCATTGCGAAAACAGACTTATTACAGTTTTCCAGTCGAATTCAAAAAATAAAAGACATCTTGTCCCAGCTAAAAAATCCACCAGCGGTAGTTGAATATAGCAACAAGGAAAAGGAAAAGCATCTGGCAGATCTTTATTCCAAAGTTTTGCATTTTCTGCCGGTTAGTAAAAAACCTTTCTATGATGAAGACTTGTATACTCCGCATAGCGTGCGCGAGATTAGTGCCGAGATGATTCGGGAGAAGTGTTTTCAGAATCTGAAAATGGAAGTGCCTTACGGAGTTGCGGTAGACATTCAAAAGTTTACCGAAGAGCCCGGGATTAACAAAATTTCGGCAATTATCGTTTCCGGCCGAGAAAGTCATAAGTCGATTATTATTGGTAAAAGCGGCGAAATGATAAAAAAGATCGGAACTGAGGCCAGAAAAGAAATCGAAGATTTTACGGGTAAAAAGTGTTTTTTAGAATTGCATGTTAAAATTGATGAAAATTGGATGAATAGTAGACGTAAATTGAAAGAATTCGGTTACGAAAATAAAGCCGACAGTTCCGGCGGAACTAAACTAGACAGTTCCGTTGGAACTAGATCATCTGAAACGGAAAAAAAGTAAAATGGAAAATACAAAAGCACTAATTAGCAAAGTGGCCATCGTTGGCCGCCCCAATGTCGGTAAATCCACATTGTTTAATATTCTTACCGACAGCCGGAAGTCAGTGGTTAAAAATCAACCCGGAGTTACCCGTGACATCATTATCGAAACAGCCACCATCTGGGGAAAAGATTTCGATTTGATTGATACCGGCGGTATTACCGAAGCGCACGACACTTTTTCAAAAATGATTAAAGAACAAGTCACCGACTTTCTTTCTTCGGTAGATTTTTTAGTTTGCGTAATGGATGGCCGGGACGGCTTGATGCCTGAAGATCAAGAAATCATACGCATCGCTAAGACAGTAAATAAGCCCTTCTGTTTAGTGATCAATAAAGTCGATCGAATGCATGAAAGCGAATTGGCCTTGGCCGATTTTTATGGTTTCGGTGTGGACTTGATTGCCACCAGTTTTGAAAAACGTACTGGCGTCGGCGAACTTATGGATTGGATCCATAAAAAATTACCTGAAAATACAGATGTTCCGCAGGATTCAATGACCATTTCTATCGTTGGTAAACCCAATGTGGGGAAAAGTAGTATGGTAAACTACTTGTTGCGTGCTAAACGGATGTTGGTATCTGACATCGCTGGTACGACTGTGGATTCTGTCGATACGCCTTTTGTTTACAATGACAAAAAATATACTTTGGTGGATACGGCCGGATTAAGAAAAAGCGCTAAACGGGATGAAGACATTGAAATCATTGCGGCATTTAAATCGCACGATTCTATTCGCCGTTCTGACATCGTATTGTTAATGATTGACGCCAATGAAGGTCCTTCGGATCAGGATGCTCGTATTATGCAATCCATTTTGGAAGACCATAAAGGTGTGATCATTGTTGCCAACAAAACCGACACAGCAAAATTGGAAATCCCTGAATTCAAAAAAGCTTTCCGCGAAAAATGCGATCAGGTTTTTCATTTCTTCGACGACGTAAGAATTGCATTTACCAGTGCCCAAACCGGCCAAGGCGTCGAAGACATGTTAAAAGAAATCGAATGGATGGCTGGGAAATTAACCACTCGTATTAGCACGGCCGATTTAAATAACTTCTTTTTTGAAGTTATTAGGAAAGCGCCAGCCCCGGTATATGGGATCACAAATGTTAAGTTTTATTACCTGACTCAAACAAATCAGCAACCACCTGCTTTTATCGCGTTTGCGAATCATCCAGACGGCGTTGATAATAGTTACCGACGATTTTTAATTAAAAATTTGAAACAACAGTTTGAATTAAAAGGCGTTCCAATTAGAATATTCGTGATGAAAAGCAAAAGCGCAGCTAGAAAAGAGTAGCCGCATGCCTGCGGCTCTAAAAGAATAGGGTAGGATTTTGGATTTCAGAATTACTTTCTTCCGTAAAGCTGCTTCTATTGTGGATTTAGGTGGAGCGGGTGGTTACTTCGCTGCCAACAG
>JAYVAZ010000425.1:0-6697 GCA_043750675.1 Pseudobdellovibrionaceae bacterium
CTTTGCTTCTCTGTTTCCAAATGCTTGAGGTATCCACTTCAGCGGCCTGCTTTGGTAGCGTGGAGTTAACTTCTAGCAAATTCAGTGGATTCAATATTACCGTTGATAAGTAGGTAAGATAAGTAGGAATTAAACCATCCAGGCTTCCTCTTTTTGTCTCAAATGGGTTTGGGCTATTGTCTTTCCCATACATATACTGTCGCAAAAAGGAAAAACCATCTAAAAGCAAATTTGCTTTGAACTCAAATTTGGTTAAGATTTCTTCTAAAACGAAGGGTTTTAAAAGCAGCTGAAGTTCTCTTTGCTCGATGCCGAGAAGTTCGGGATTCTGATAAAACCAGCCTGCTGGTTTCGACCTTATCAGGCTCCTAAAATTTTCAGCATTGAATTTTTCGTGTCTGGAAGTTTTTGCAAATATAAAGAATAGATTATCTACTCGCGTGTTTGGAGCGCCTATGATTGGTAAAATTTTGCCTTCTGAGTTTTGCACTTGCCCAGAATGGCAACCCACGCACGTAAAATTGACTAATGTTATCTTTGCCGACTGTCCAAATTGACTAAGTAGAACCTGTTCGCTCACGCCGGCGGCTATACCCATTGGTAATAACGTCTTTTTATCGTAAGGATTAGGGCCAAGGCCGACTTTAAAAAACTTTTCTTCGGGAGTTCCCCAAATCTCGGGAAAAAGTTCCGGGAAAAGGCGAAATAAAATGTAAGGAAATTGACCGCCACCATTTATATTCGAAAGTAAGGCTTCTGCGCCGATGCTGTGGGACTCGTAGTACTTATTGATTTCATTTTCCCGCTTTACTCGTTCAAAACACCAAGCCTGAAACTGTTTTGGTTTATTCAAGCAGAGTTTTGAGTCTTGTTCAGCATAAGGTACAAAACAAAATGATTGAAAGGTTAAAAAGAATACAAATACCGGAAACAAAAATTTTAGGATTCGCATGATGATGACTCCGTTGTTGAAAATGGCGAAGGCCTAGAATGGGACTTATGGGCATTTAAGAAAAAATGATTTCGAACAGCTATCAATGGGGTTGCCAAGTTATCTTCCCATGGGAAGCCAAACACATTTTTGCAATCGCCTCCGATCTGAAATCCGGTGGCGATGGCTTTAATAGCGGCGTAACAGAATCGGGGGCCTCTTTTCGCAGAGAAAATGATATCTCCGGCTAAAAAAAATCCCAGCAAGGGCGATTTGGTTTGCGCAAAGGTAAAAGCCTGGACGCAAAATTCATCCAAATGGCTCACTCCTTTGTTGGTTAGTACATGCCAAAAATCGTGTAATTGACTACTTCTAAATGAAATGTACTCCAAGTCAGAGTTAACCTTAAATACCGCATGAATATCGACTTTAAGATTGTTTGCAGAAAGATGTTGAAAAAGTGCAAATCCTAAACTGTCTCCAGGAAATTTCTCTAGTTCCTGCAGGGTAAATGCTTTATCTAATCCATATCTATCTGAGATAAGTTTTTTGGCTTTCGGATCTGAAGAAATATGATCAATCATTTCTACAGCAGCGGTGCGGTTATGAGGCTGAGTTTGTCTTAACTTTTGAATTGTTAAGACAGTCTTTTCAACCGCCGCAGCTGAAGGGTCCGTTGAATAGCCAATCAACGCTAAATAAAATTTCAATTGATAAAACGACGCTTTAAATTTTTCTAAACATGATTTCATACATATCCTTTCCGGTGATCTTACTATATCAGCGCTATATAAATAGAGGTAGTTCATTAATTGAACGGAGGTCAATCAATTTTAGATAGTTAGAAGCGATTTCACTATAGCATTCGCTATATAGCGGTGCTATAGTGCTAATCTAGCGACAAGGAAAACCACTTCGGAGGCAGATTAATGAAAGAAAAAATTTTACGGGCAGTTTCTAAAATTATTGCAAAAGGTGGTCTAGAAGCAGTATCAACTCGAGCTGTATGTACAGAAGTGGGAATTTCAGCTCCAACCCTTTATCATTATTTTAATAATAAGTCAGAGCTGCTAGACTCTGTGACTTTGCTTGCCTACGAAAGATATACGGCTAAAGATGTTGAGGGATTAAAAAGGGGATCTCCGTTAAAGGCGTTACTAAAAATTTGGGAAATCTATTTTGAATTTGTGAACAATGAAACAGAACTTTATCTGGTCATCTTAAATGCGCATATGCGGGGGCGGATACCACAGGCCGGCTATGATCTATTTCAAAGTACGCTGGAGGTTTTTTTTAGGGCCGACAAATTGGATCAATTAAGAGTTAAGCCAAATATTTGTGCACAAATCTTCTATTCTTCGGCGCAAGGATCGGCATTGGTCTATCTTTCGCAAAATAAGAATCAAAATATGAAGAAAGGAATTAAGCTTTCTAGAGATATTTGCATTAGAGGCCTTTTTAAGAAAAGATGGAACGATAATGACTGAGCGCAATTGAACCCGCCACCACTACGTTTAACGATTCTACTCCAGTTGTTGGGATAGAAAGTTTTTTGGTGCTGGGGTTCAGGAGTAAATCTTTCGAAATTCCTTTTCCTTCTTGGCCAAGGTAAAGTCGGATGTTTTTCGGCCACTTATATTTATAGATACTTTCTCCGGTCATGTCTAAAAAAACATAGGGCGCTAAACTAGTTGGTTTGTGAGCTTTAAAAAGCCGGGCATTGAAAACAGCTCCGCTGCTGGCGCGTATTGATTTGGGCAAAAAAGGACTTGCGGAATCTTCCGTTAAGATAATTTTGTTGGCATTAAATCCAACTGAACTTCGAATGATAGCGCCACAATTGGAGGGGTCTCCAGTTGCAATTATAATTTCCAGTTCATTAGGAGGGCCGCTTTCATAGGGTAAGATTGAAGGCGTCTTGCAAACAAGAAGCGGCGACCGGGAATTAAATTGATCCAGCTCCGCAAAAAGGTCTTTGCTAAGAAAAAAAGTAGAGTACTTTTTTCCTTCAATTTCCCAGTCTGGTTTTTCACCCTTAGGGACCAATAGCGATACAGGAAGTTCCGTTTTAGAAAGTTCGTCGGTTAATTTTTTACCGGAAACCAAACAAAGCTGATTGGATTTAATTTCTTTGGAGTCGTCTAAGCTTTTCCAAAGGCGAAATTTTTCATTTTGGGGACTAGTTATTTCTTGATTTGTATTCATCTTAAGCTGTTTCTCAATCTTCCGGCCAAGGCTCTTCATCAAAGTCAATGACAGGAGCCAGTTTAATTTTTTTAAAAACCAAAAGTCGGCGATGGTTTTCTGATTTAGGTAAAGTATAAGTATGGTCTTTTTCTAATTCGAACCATTCGCCAAATTTTTCTAGTGCTGGTTGAATTTCAGGACCTACACCGGGGCCCTTCATTAAAAAAACTTTTCCACCTAAATTTAGGCAGGTCAGCACGTTTCCTAAAGTATTAGATATGTCTTCAACGGCGCGAGTAATGACCCCATTCACCGGGTAGGCGAAGTAAGGATTAATATTGCGACCAATGATGTCCAATTTTTTTAGTTGCATTTCGGCGCGTACGGTCTTTAGAAACTCCACCCGTTTTTGAACACCTTCGGCTAAGATAATTTGCTGGTCGGGATGAAGAAATTTAAGCGGAATGCCAGGAAAACCTGGGCCTGTGCCCATATCCATTAAGGGGAAAGTCAGTTTGGTCATACGGTCGACAATCAAACAATCAATAAAATGTTTAATGGCGATATCTTTAAAATTCAGTAGGCGAGTGAAATTGTCTTTACCCTGTTGGACCATTAACAAGCGATAAAACTGTGCCAATTGTAGCCTTTGCTCATGGCCTATATGTCCAAAATCATGATTAGAAAAGAAGTCTCGAAGTCGGTCATTGGCTTCTTCCAGTTCATAAATGGTATCAGGTTTTTTATGTTTTCCAGCTAAAGTTTGCGATCTTAGAACGTCACCGCTTTTATCTTTATAGCGCTTTTCGATGCGGGTTTTATAGGGGCTGGTATTGTTTTTATTTTTATGAGCCATGTCTAATCTAACATATTCAAGTAAAGTCTTGAAATCACTTCAATATTAATTAATAATCGGACTCTATGACACAATCATCAGAAGCGCAATCACTTGCACAAAATAAACTTAAAGAAATCCAAGAAACGGCCCTAAAAGCTATACAAAATTCACAGTCATCACAAGGTTTGTATGACGTGAAGGTAGAATATTTGGGTAAAAGCGGTCAGCTGACCGAAATCATGAAGTTGATGGGAAAACTTTCCAAAGAGGAAAAGCCCGAATTTGGAAAACAGGTCAACGAAGTGAAGGCGCTCATTGAAGCGCAGTATTTGGAAAAAGAGACGACTTTAAAAAAACAAGAATTAGATGAAAAATTAAAGTCAGAGTGGATCGACTTAACTTTGCCAGCGGTTGGTGCAAAGGTGGGAAGTGCACATCCGGTCAATATCGTAACCGATGAGATCGTGCAGATTATGGCGCGTTTAGGTTACAGCGTAAGGCAAGGCCCTTTGATCGAAAAGGACTATTACAATTTCGAAGCATTAAATATTCCCGCAGATCATCCAGCCAGGGATATGCAGGACACCTTTTTTGTTGATCAAAGTTTGGTGCTGCGAACTCATACTTCGCCTATTCAAATTCACAGTCTTGAATCGGAATCTTTACCGTTGCGAGTAGTGGGCACCGGGGCTGTTTTTCGCGTTGATAGTGATATTTCGCATCTTCCGCACTTCCATCAGATTGAAGGAATGTGCGTTGATAAAAAAGTTTCGATGGCCGACCTTAAAGGTACGATAACTTATTTCGTAAAAGAATTTTTCGGGCAAGATTTAAAAACTCGATTTCGCCCTAGTTTTTTTCCTTTCACTGAACCTTCGGCAGAAGTCGATTGCACTTGTCCAATTTGCAAAGGCAAGGGATGCAGTTTGTGTAAACAAAGTGGCTGGATTGAAATTGGTGGATGTGGATTGATCAATCCGAAGGTTTTTGCAGCAGCCGATATTAATTATCCTGAATGGCAAGGATTTGCTTTTGGTTTTGGTATCGAAAGAATGGCCATTATTAAATACGGCATCGATGACATCAGACATTTACCAGAAAATGACATTCGTTTTCTTCAACAATTTTAGGTGTAAACATGAAAATTTCATTAAAATGGATTAACGACTTTGTTGATGTAACCGAGTATTTAATAAAACCCGAACCTTTAGCCGAACTTTTAACAAAAGCCGGGCTTGAGGTTGAAGATATTCAAAACAAGTCCAAGGATTTTAACCAAGTGGTTGTTGGTTTGATTTTAGAAAAAGAAAAACATCCCAATGCTGATAAATTAAGTTTGTGCAAGGTCACCACTGGCGAAGGGGTTGTACACCAAATCGTTTGTGGGGCGCAAAATCACAAGCAGAATGACCGCATTGTAGTTGCTTTACCTGGTGCGATTCTACCAGGCGATTTCAAAATAAAAAATTCTACTATCCGCGGCGTCGATAGTGCGGGAATGTTGTGTTCGTTAAAAGAGTTAGGTTTGGCGGAAACCAGCGACGGGTTACTAATTCTACCTACCGATGCTCCGCTAGGGAAAAACTTTGCTGAATATTATGGTTTAGATGATGTTCATTTTGAATTGAAAGTGACTCCCAACCGTGCCGATTGTTTAAGTCATTACGGTTTGGCTCGTGAGATTGCTTGTTTAACTGGTAAACCTTTAAAAAAACTAAATACCGAATTTGCGTTAGTCGACGATTCGACAAAAAAGAAAATTGAACTGGCGGTTAACGAACCAGAATTATGTCCCCGTTACACGGGTCGTTTTTTTGATCAGGTTAAAGTTGGCGCAAGTCCAGAATGGCTGAAAAAGCGTTTAGACTCTATCGGTGTGAAGTCGATCAATAATGTGGTCGACATTACTAATTATGTAATGCACGAACTGGGTCAGCCTTTACATGCGTTTGATAGCGGTGAAATCAAAGGTTCTAAAATCACCGTTAAAAAATCAACTATTGGACAGAAATTTACAACTTTAGATGGAACTGAAATCACTTTAAAAGAAGGCGAATTGTTGATCTGTGATCAAGAACGGGCTGTTGCTTTGGCCGGAGTGGTGGGCGGAAAAAATTCTGGAATCAGTGATTCTACGATTTCAGTATTTTTAGAGGCGGCCTTTTTTTCACCGATGTCAGTACGAAAAACCAGCCGTCAGCATGGAATTAACACCGATTCCAGTTATCGTTTTTCGCGTGGGGTAGATCCAGATTCTGTGATTATCGCCATGAACCGGGCTTCGCAGCTGTTGGTGCAGCTAGCGGGTGCGCGGGCTTACAGTGATCATCATGATTTTTATCCAGCGCCGGTAAAGAAGTCCTCAATCAAGATTTCGACTTCGTTAATTAGTGAAAGACTTGGGTACACCGCCCAAACAGAAAAATTGAACGACTTTTTAATTCGTTTGGGTTGTCAGGTTGAAAAAAATGGCGATCAAGAATTCAAAATTGTTCCGCCGACGTTTCGTTTTGATTTGGAATCGGAAATGGATATCGTCGAAGAGTATGCGCGAATGAATGGTTACGAGCACATTCCAGAAATGATCCCAGAAACTAAACTAAGTCCGACGTCGCATGATAAAAATTATGTATTTACTCAAAAGACAGTTTCGATATTAACTGGCCTAGGGTTTTCTCAAGGGATGAATTACGCTTTTGTAAATGATGAAAAAGAAACTTCTTTACTAGGAAGACTTGAAG
>JAYVAZ010000426.1:0-5418 GCA_043750675.1 Pseudobdellovibrionaceae bacterium
GTCGAAATCTCGCGATCCCAGTCCATACTAAATCCAAACGATTGAATTTGTCGGCGAAAATTTTCGATAGCGGTCAAAGTCGTTTTTGCAGGATGAATCCCGGTTTGAATCGCGTACTGCTCGGCCGGCAATCCAAAGGCATCATAACCAAAAGGGTGAAGAACGTTAAAACCCTTCGCTCTTTTATATCTAGAAATAATATCGGTAGGAGTATAGGACGCTAGGTGTCCAGCATGCAAACCGGCACCGGATGGGTAAGGAAACATATCCAGAGCATAATATTTCGGTTTTGCAGAATTTTCCTCAGTTTTAAAGGTTTTGTTTTCTGCCCAAACTTTTTGCCATTTCTTATCGATTTCATTGTGATTATAGGACATGGTTCTTTACCTGCTTTTGGTTTAAAAATTAAAGTAGCATGCCTGCTGGGCTAATTCGACTGATAGTGCATCGCGCTCCTAGACTAAAAGACTGAATTTTGCTTTTCAAGACCTCAGAAACTCTACAAAACAACTCGTTTCAGATAAGATGGAAAGAATGATTATAGATGCAAAAAACCGAAAAGTTCTTATCGTTGATGACGATCCCGATAGTTTAGAAATCATTTCCGAAGCTTTACGTTGGGAAGGCTACCAGGTCGAAAAATGTTTTTCGGGTGCCGAAGCGGTGCAAATCATTTCATCTTGGATTCCGCATTTGGTGATTTTGGACGTTAATATGCCAAATATGGGTGGGGTCGAGACTTTAAAATATGTTAAAACTAAACATCAATACATGTCAGTCATGTTTATTTCAGGAAACACGGCTTCGGAAGCCGTTATTGAAGGTTTAGATTCGGGTGCAGATGATTATATTCCAAAACCCTTTGATCCATTAGAGCTTTTAGCCAGGGTCAGGACGCAATTACGAATCAAAGATTTGAATGATCAGTTACGGGATGCCAACGCAAAATTAAACGAGCTGGTCGAAACCGATGACCTTACTGGTCTTTTTAATATGCGTAACTTATATCAAAAATTGGAATTCGAGATCGAACGGGCTCGTCGGTTTGCTCGTCAGGTTTGCGTAGTAATGATGGACATGGATTATTTTAAAAGTGTGAATGATGGTCATGATCATTTATTTGGCAGCTTTGTATTATCCGAGGTGGGTGCTATCGTTCGGCAAAATATTCGAACGATTGATATCGGTGCTCGCTATGGTGGTGACGAATTTTTAATTGTTTTAATGGAGGTCAACAAAGACGGCGCAATGCTGTTTTGTGAACGCCTTCGTAAAGCCATCGAAGCCAAACACTTTATCAATGGCAAAGATGAAATTCGCCTTACCGCCAGTATTGGATTTGCGATCATTTCACCCAATGATAAAACGACCGATGCCAGACATTTAGTTCGTACGGCTGATAATGCGCTATATGACGCGAAACGCTCTGGCCGAAATCGAGTGTGTTTTATCGAAATTCCGGTTGAAGAGTTGAAAAATCCGAAAACTCAGCGTAAAAAAACTGGCTAAGATGCCACAATCAAAAACTTCCGCAAAAGCCACTATAAATACTGCTGCCATTTCCTTTGTAGTCAGTTTTTTCGTTTTAGGTTTAAAATATTATGCCTATCTTAAAACCGGTAGTGCCGCCATTTTATCTGATGCCGTTGAAAGTATCGTGAATGTCGTTGCTTCAGCGATGGCGTTAGTTGTTATGAAGTACGTTTCTGAACCTGCCGATGAAGACCATCCTTATGGTCACGGGAAACTAGAATACTTTTCCGCCGCCTTTGAAGGTGGACTTATATTTTTCGCGGCCATCGCTATCCTTTCCGAAATCATTCGCGTAGCTTCCGGTAGCATTTCCCCGCAGAGTATCGTCGAGGGACTCTGGATTATTTCACTGGCTTCGATAATGAATTTGGTGACTTCGTTTTATTTAAAAAGGCAGGGTGAAAAGTACAATTCAGATGCCCTGAAGGCCAGTGGCGTTCATCTTTTCAGTGATGTTTTAACTACCGGCACCGTCATCGTTGGGTTGATAGTAGTGAAAATGACAGGCCTTAATTGGATTGATCTATTATTGGCTGCCGTGTTAGCCGTGCATCTTTTTATTACTGGGTACCTGTTGGTTAAAGATTCCATTAATAATTTGTTAGATGGGGTGGACCCGAATTCATTAAATACACTTTCAGAAATTATGAATAGTAACCGCATGCCGGGCATAATTGATGTTCATAACCTGAAAGTGATTCGTTCCGGAAATTTTCATCATATCGATGGGCACCTCGTAGTTCCGGAATTTTGGGATATCAATAAAGCGCACCAGTTGGCCGAGGCCTTTGAAACCAAAGTCATTAATGCTTACAAGTATGATGCAGAATTTGCTTTTCATATCGATCCTTGCGAAAAAGCTTACTGTGCCAAATGCGATGTTAAGGCATGTAGCGTTCGAACCAAACCCTTTCTACAAAATGAAACCTTTTCCGTGGCGTCTATTACAAAAGGCCCACAAAAAGATATGTAATAGTCTTATGAGTGATTTTAAACGGCCGCAAGTCAGTCTCACTAAAAGTTTGCCCAAGCCAAATCCTTACGTTTTGGCCTTAGAAAACGAATATAAAGAATATGCTTTCAGCGAAGAACGCGTTTTAGGATTCAAAGGAAAATGGCATACTGACGTTTTTAAAGTCCCTAATGAAACCCCTGTTGATTTAGAAATTGGAACGGGAAATGGTGTGCATTTCCAGCACTACGTGGCTATCCATCCAAAACGTTGTCTGATTGGAATTGAAATTAAATATAAACCTTTGATCCAGACTATTCGAGGCGCCTTAAAGGCCGGAAATAAAAACGGTCGGGTTATGCGGTTCCATGGATTTAATATAGATCAAATATTTTCCAATGATGAATTGAGTGATGTTTTTATTCATTTTCCAGATCCGTGGACAAGTCCACGGAAGCCGCCCAATCGTATGGTCAATCCGCGAATGTTGGAATTGCTTTACAGTCTGCAAAGAAAAGGTTCGCGATTGGAATTCAAAACGGATTCTCGGGAATATTACCTATGGGCGATGGAACACGTTCGCGAATCCAAATATAAAATACTGTTTGAAACTATGGATATGCATTCGACCGAATATGCTAACGGAAAAGTAATTACCGGATTTGAAAGAATTTTTTTAAATAAAAAAATTCCAATTAACTGCGTGTTATTGGAAAAAAATTAAGATGCCGAAAATTCGGTTTGCAGCGGCAAAATATCCCGAATTTGAAGTCCCGGTCGGTGCCCTTCTGATGAAAGCCTTGCTGGATAACGGTATTCCGGTCGCCTCGTCTTGCCACGGCGATGGAATATGCGGGAAGTGCAAAGTTAAAGTCCTTTGTGGCAGCGAAAATTTAAGTGTCGTGCAAGAACTAGAAACATTGCTTTGCCAGCGGTTAAAAATGACGTCTCCACACCGAATTTCTTGCCAGACTTTGGTGATGGGCGATATCGAAATCGATACTACTTATTGGTAAATGCCTCCCACCCATTGGTGGGTATTTACTGCTAAATATAATAAAAGTTCCAAATATTTGATACGATTAAGGAGTGAGAAATTTTTTTAAAGCTCCTTCATTAATACGAGGCAAGTGCCTTGGTTTTTTAATTTTGCTAATAGCAACTGGAAATTGTTTAGCGGCTATTGATTGCGCAAAAGACTACGACAAAGATTTCAAATCAAAAATTCCCAAATTAGAAAAACGGCTTGTTAATGTTTCCGGTGCGCTCCCTAGTGAATATGTGAATGATATGTTTGAGTATCAGATTTGGGTAGCTTGCACTGTATTGAATCCGGCTGTTAAGGCACGTATCGAAACTTACAAAGGCAATTCGACGGTAAATTACTACTTAGAATCCGCAAAGAGATTGGCAGAATCAGGAGGTAACCCCGACGACCAACTAAAGATCGCCCAGCGATTTGCTGAGCAAACCGGTCGAAATATTGAAACGGAAAAACTAGCTTTTAAACATATCTTTGAAAAAAATGCGGCGGCTATTAATCCGTCATGCAAGGATACGGATCTTCGCGATAAACCTAAAGGACATTTCCTTAAGACCAATCGTTTTCAAGGCGAGTCTAGTTGGTGTTTTGCAATTACTGCTGCGGACTTAATTTCGTATGAAGTAGGGGAGCTGGTATCAGCCAGTGATATCGCCTTCCAAGCACATGAAAATCTCCTCAATAATCCCAAGAAAATGATTAATTCAGCGGGGCATACTTTCCAAGCTGTCGACATTATTCAAAAACGTGGGTATTGCTTGGAAGCAAATCAGCCTTCAAGTCTTGATGACCAAAATTTGTTTGATGCCTATCGAATGATTACTGAAAAAAATTCTCAATTGAAAAAACAGATTGGTCGGTTGTCTTGCAGTCGTTATGAAATGGCCTTTCCCGGGTTAGCACCAGGTGCTCTTTCCGAAATTGTTTTTCACACGCAAAAAAACTTATTGAAATCTATTAATGAAAAAAATTGTAACCCGCGAAAAAACTTCGCATACGATTCGGATATCTTTATAAATTACAAGCATGCACCATTGGAATCCATTAGCGTTTGGAATGATCTTTTAGATAAGGAAAAACCGTTTGGAATTAGCTACAATCCAAATATTCTTTCGGATGGAAGAATTTTGGATAAGGCTCATGAAAATCCCAAGACCTACCATGCTTCATTGGTTATTGCCCGCAGATTTAATAAGGAAAAAAAAGTTTGTGAATTTTTGGTCAGAAACACTTATAGAAAAGGCGCGATTGAATTGGATGAAGAGTACACCCCGGAAAACGAAAATTACTGGGTGAATGCAATGGATCTTGTTAAGGCGACACAACAAACTACTTTTATTTCTCATGATGAATAGAAGGAGCTAGTATAAAAGAATGAAAAATCAAAAATGGCTTTTATTAGGATGTTCGCGGGGATTAGGCAAAAGTTTTAGCCAACTGTTGCTGCAGAGTTATCCTGATCTTTTTCCACAAAACATATTTTTGGTTTCCAGAAAAACGGATTTATTTGTAAAAAACTTTCCGGCCAATGCAAAAGAAATGCAGGAGAATCATTTTCTAAAAATGGATTTTGCCAAAACGGCTCAGTGGAGCAGTTATTTTAAGCAGATAAAAAAAATCAATCCTGAACGTATCGTTTATTTTGCCGGTGGCGGGCCGTTTTCCGATTTTAATGAAAAAAAATGGAAAGATCATTTTTGGTCCTTAAAAGTAAATTTTCTTTTTCCGATGGCGTTAGTTACCGAAAGTAAAAATATTCCGAATTTAAAGCAAATGACATTCATTGGGTCGTCCATTGCGGAAAGTAATCCTGATCCAAAGGCCGCTAGTTATAGTGCTGGAAAACATGCTTTAAAAGGAATGGTGACCAGTTTACAATCAGAGGGAAGTT
>JAYVAZ010000427.1:0-11341 GCA_043750675.1 Pseudobdellovibrionaceae bacterium
TGGAACAGATGCAGCAAAATTCCAATGATATGGCAGCACCAGGATACGCAGACAAAAAGGCCGAAGAAATAGCCTATAAATTATTTGCCGATGGTTTTGAACAGAATCACAAAAGAAAACCTAACCCTAGCGAACAACAATTGATGCACGACATAGTCAAAGAACGAATGGCCGCGCAGAACGGTCAAAGATGATTACTGATTCATTTCTTTGGTAAAATAAGAATGGCAAAAAGATAACCCCGTTGCCAGATCTACTTCCGGAGACCAATTTAATAATTGTTTTGCTTTACCGATGTCAGGCTTTCGTTTTTTAGGTTCGTCCTCAGGAATGTCTTTGAAAATAAATTCACTTTGTTTACCGCAGACATCTAATACGCTTTTGGAAATCTCTAAAACAGATTTTTCATCCGGATTGCCCAAATTAATCGGCATTATTTCGGAACTTTGCATCAATAAAAACAGACCCCGGATCATGTCGGAAATGTAACATAGACTTCTCGTTTGTTCTCCCGAACCATAAATGGTTAGGGCCTTACCCGTTAATGCCTGAATAAAGAAATTAGGAATTACCCGGCCGTCATCGAAACTCATACGCGGACCATATGTATTAAAAATGCGCGCGATTCTGGTCTGGACGCCGTATTCTTTGTGGTAAGCCATACTTAATGCTTCGGCGACCCTTTTGCCTTCATCATAACAAGACCGGGGACCTATGCTGCTGACGTTGCCTCGGTTGGATTCTTCCTGCGGATGTAACGGCGAATCTCCATAAACTTCCGATGACGAAGCTAAAAGAATTTTAGCACCTTTACTTCTGGCCAATTCTAATAAATGAGTGTGCCCTACCGATGATGTTTTTAAAATAAAAATGGGCATCGAAGAAAACAACCGCGGACTTGCCGGACAAGCCAAATTATAAATTTCGTCAATCGGTTCATTGAACATATCGTCCAAGTTTCCATTAATCGTGGATTCAATAAACTCAAAATTAGAATCTTGTTTTAATAAATGGATATTTTTAGAGTTTCCCGTAACTAGGCTATCAATCGCTACCACTTTATAATTCCGTTTTAATAAAAAATCACATAGGTGACTTCCAATAAATCCGGCACCACCGGCTACGAGCGCGGTTTTCATAGTAATTTTTCTCTTCCAGAACAGTGGTATTCGAAACCAAAGGTTTTCATCAATGAAGGCTCGTAAACGTTTCTGCCATCAAAGATCAGTTTATTTTTCATTAACTTTGCCATTTGTTTAAAATCAGGTGAACGAAATTGGTTCCATTCTGTAAATATTAACAGGGCATCAACATTTTCAATAGCTTCAAAGGCCGATTTACAAAATCGAACTTTATTCTGCAACGGAATATCATAGTTTTCATTTACAACTGGATCATACAAATTAAAACTTGCGCCTTCTAATTGTAACTGTTTGATAATTTTTAATGAGGGAGCCTCACGTAGGTCGTCAGTATTGGGTTTGAAGGAAAGCCCCCAGACTCCAAAGTTTAAAGACTGCACACTTGGAAAGCGTGTTTTAATTTTGTTTAAAAAAACATCTATTTGTCGGCTATTAGTTAATTGCGTGGCTTTTACCAACGGCAGTTCAATTCCATTCTGTTCGGCCTGCTTCAACAAAGATGCGACGTCTTTAGGAAGACAACTTCCGCCATACCCGACGCCAGGGTAGAAATAGGCAGAGCCGATTCTTGGATCACTGGTAAATCCTTTTTTTAAAGCTTCAATATCGACTTTGAATTGATCGGCCAGATTAGCCATTTCATTTATAAAACTAATCTTGGTCGCTAAAAAAGCATTGGCCGCATACTTTGTTAACTCAGCGGTTTTGAAATCAACAAAGTTAATCGGATTCCCATTTTTTAAGAAAGGACTGTAAAGATGCTGTAACGCCGTTTTCGCTTTGTCCGAGACAGTACCGACAATGACACGATCAGGTTTCAAAAAATCTTGAACAGCGGCACCTTCTTTTAGAAATTCTGGATTATTCGCAAAATTCAATGGCGCGCGTTTATCGGAAATAATCTGTTGAATTTTATCTCCTGTTCCTACAGGAACGGTACTTTTTAATACGACTAATTTTTCTTCGGTAGCGAATTCAATAATTGAATGCACTGACTTGAAAACATCTGTTAAGTCGGTTTCACCATTTTCATCGTTAGGTGTACCTACCGCGATAAATACCAATTCAGATTCTTGAACAGCACGCTTGATATCATTTATGAAAGTTAATCTTCCGGCTAAAAGATTAGATTTGATTAAAGTTTCCAAACCGGGTTCGAACATTGAAATGTGGCCATCTTGAAGTTTACGAACGCGAGAAAGCGATTTGTCCACGCAAATGACTTCGTTGCCGGCATCTGAAAAGCACGCCGCCAGAACTAATCCCACATATCCTGAACCAACAATAGAAATTTTCAAAGTTGCACCCTAATTAATCAGATGAAAACCAGAACTTACTAGAAATCTTGGAAATATCAAAACAAAAATAGTTACCTGTTTCCACCGGTGAGAAAGCATTAAGTATTTAAAAATACTAACCTATTTTTTAGTTGGCTGTTTTTAATGCTGTCCATAGATCATCGTATAAAGCCGTTTTATCGCCTAAATCATGAACGGACTCTAGGTTTTTCATCGATTCTTTGCTGGGGAAGAGAGCCTCGTTGTTCTTTAACTTAGGTTCCAGCAATTCACGCGTTCCGGTCAGCACCGGTCCGCCAAACATAGTACTTACGAAATTTACGTTCGCTTCTTGGCTTAAAAGAAAATTAATCAGCTTGTGCGCACCTTCAACGTTCTTTGAACCCTTTAGAATAACCAAATTATCAATAGCGCGCGTACTACCTTCTTTGGGCAACACATACTCAATTTTACCGCCCGATTTGCTCCAGGCATTTAAGGCATCGGAAGAATAGGCTTGGGCGACAGCCACTTCTTTATTAGTTAAAAGATCAATCGAATCAGACTGAAATAGTTTGACGTTTTTTTTAATTTTCATCAGGTAGTCTTTTGCCTTCTTCAATTCCTTTTCATCAGTAGAATTTAGGCTAATGCCCTGATTTTTTAACGCCAACCCCGCCACCTCGCGGATATCATCTAACAAAGAAATTTTTCCCTTAAGTTGCTCATTTTCTAAAACATCCTTCCAAGATTCAATTTTGCCTTTGTACAATTCACGATTGATGGCAATTCCGGTCGTGGTCCAACTATAAGGAACTGAATATTTGTTTTCGGGATCGGACTCCTGTCCTAAAAGATCTGCCGACAAATTAGAAAAATTAGGAATTAAGGTTTTTTGTAGTTCCTGTAACTTCCCCTCTTTCGCCAAAATAGTAACTAGGTAATCACTAGGGACAGCAACATCAATTCCGGCTGCCCCGGTTTGAATTTTGGCCATCAAATCTTCATTGGAAGCATAGTTTGAAATATTTAATTTAATTCCAGTCTGTTCGGTAAATTTCTTGGCCATTTCCGGTGAAAGATAATTTGACCAAATGGCAAGGTTCAGTTCACCGGCCGACTGACCGGACACCAAAGTCGTTTCCGAAGATTTTTTAGTGCAACCAAATGAAAAAGTAAGACTCGCCATCGCTAATAAAAAAAACAGTTTCATATTTTGCATCGACATTTTTTTATTTCCCCTTTAAAGTAAGGCCATTATGCTTGAAATAGTCGGTATTAGCAAAAGCTTTGCTTCCCCTAATAACAACACAGCGATGCAGTCATTCGCTGTGGCCAATGTAAACTTAACGATTAAAGAAGGCGAATTCTTTTCTTTGTTGGGTCCCAGCGGATGTGGGAAAACAACTCTGTTAAGAATTCTTGCCGGATTAGAAACTCAAACTCGCGGTAACCTTATTTTAGATGGAAAAAATATTGATCAAATATCGCCCCAAATAAGACCGTTTAATATGGTTTTCCAGCGCTACGCTCTTTTCCCACATTTAACGGTCTATGAAAATCTTAACTTTGGTTTAAAGATTAAGAGTCTTTCAAGTCATGAAAGTAAAAATAGAATAAACGAAGTTTTAGAGTTAGTCGGATTAACTGAATTACACCAGCGACTTCCGGAGACCCTTTCTGGTGGGCAGGCCCAACGGGTTGCCTTGGCTCGAGCCTTGGTTAATCGCCCTCGAATTTTATTGCTGGATGAACCGTTAAGTGCCCTTGATCTAAAACTAAGAGAACAACTGCAAAGAGAACTCGTCAGTTTGCAGAAAAAATTAGGACTGACATTTATTCACGTCACACATGATCAGGATGAAGCTTTAACTTTGTCTGATCGCATAGGGATAATGAATAAAGGAAATCTAGAACAAGTCGGCGCACCAAATGAATTGTATGAAAATCCCAAAACCTTATTTGCGGCCGAATTCATTGGAAGTATGCTGAAGTTCGAAGGAGTTTACTTAGGTAAAGAAAATTATCAATGTCTGATAAAACTGAAATCTGGAGAAATATTTAAGGTTTCAAATCGTGGTGAAGATTTTCAAACCGGTCACAAGGTAAGTCTTTTAGTTCGCCCCGAAAAAATAAATCTTTTAGATAAACCCTTACAATCCGAAAATTCCCTTCCCGGTAAAGTCCTCCACTGCTTTTTCCGCGGATCCAACGAAGAATTACACATCGAAACCGCAACCTGTGGAGTACTCAGAATTGCCGTTGCAAAGAACTCTGAGTGGAAACCAGGAAACACGATTTATCTAAAGTTCCCCTCGGATGCTATTCATTTATTCAGCGGAACACATGAAAAATAAAACTTGGTACCGATTTATCGCTTATCCCAGTTTAGTTTGGTTTTTAGTATTTTTGCTATTACCTGTCGCCATGGTTTTTATAGTGAGTTTCTTAACCAGAGGAACTTATGGTGGACTGGAATGGATTTTTCAAACTAAAAATTACTTCAATTCCTTTCAGGATGCCTATCTAGGAATTTTGCTAAAAAGTTTACTAATGGCTTCGGGCACCGCCTTGTTTTGTACAATAGTCGCATTTTTTATGGCGTGGTCCATTTCGACATCACCAAAAAAAACTCGAAGCTTTTGGCTATTCGCTTTGATGTTGCCGTTTTTAACCAACTTGGTTATTCGGGTTTATGCCATCAAATTATTTGTAGGGATGGATGGACCGTTGCAAAAATTTTTAACGTTTCTCGGTTTGCCCTTTGATCCTTTCGTTTTCACAGCCAACCCTTATCTGGTAATATATGGACTAGTTACCAGTTATTTACCTTTCGCCGTATTCCCCCTGTACGCGGCATTTGAAAAATTTGATTTTGATTTAGTAGAGGCGGCCCAGGATTTAGGGGCAACAACCGAAAATATTATCACCGACGTTCTCATTCCAAATTTAAAACCCGCTCTTCTTAGCGCATTTAGTTTGGTATTTGTTCCCTGTTTAGGTGAATACATTATCCCAGATTTGTTAGGCGGGGCCAAACAAATGCTTTTGGGAAACTTAATTGTAGAACTTTTTCTTAAGTCTAGGAATTGGCCCTTGGGGGCCGCAGTTTCTGTCGTTGTATTTCTAATTTTGGCAATATTCTTTATTTTAATGCAGTTATTAAAGGGGCTTCGATATGCAAACTCGAAGTAGACCGAAAGCTCCAGATTTTGCCCGGTGGTTGTTAGTCGGTATGTATGTTTTTTTACTGCTGCCATTGTCGATGATGATTTTTTCCAGTTTTATTTATCAGTCCAGCGATTCTACGGTTGCAATTACTTTCCGCTATTGGTTGGAAGTTTTTGCAGATGAGCAACTAAGGGACTCTTTAATAAATTCTTTGATTGTGGCTTGTTTCGCCAGTACTACAGCCGTTTTGATGGGAAGTTTGGCAGCCTTAGCGCTGGTGAAAACGCCGTTCTTCGGTCAAAATTTTTTAAAACTTAGTTCAGTGCTTTCATTAGTTTTTCCTGAGATTGTTTTTGCGTTGGCTTTACTATCTTTATTTTCTGTATTGGGAATTCAGTTGGGCCTGTCGACCGTCATCATCGCACATATCAGTTTTTCATTACCCTATGTGATACTAACGGTCGGCGCACGCGCAGCCAGTCTTGACCGGTCTTTAGATGATGCTGCCCTGGATTTGGGCGCTACTGATTTTATCTTGCTTACCCGGATTCATTTGCCCTTATTAAAACCCGCAATCATCAGTTCTTTCTTTTTAGCATTTTTACTAAGTTTTGATGATTTTCTTATTACCTATTTCGTGAACGGTGTTGGATACGATACCCTTCCAATCAAACTTTATACTTCTATGAAAACCGGCATTAGTCCGAAATTAAACGCATTGGCCACCATGATTTTTTTAAGTACCTCAGTGATTCTATTTCTTCTGTTTCGGAGTCCGGCGCTGAATAAAACTTTAGAAAATTTGAATAAGAACGAAAATTTCTAAAGAAAAATAGTCGCAGTTATGGATGTTTCATGAAGCATGTAGTAGTTATATAGCACTCCAACCATCACATTTTTGTTTACGTGAAATTGAAGACCGCCAAATACATCTTCCTTAACTTCTACATAATCTAATGATTGAGTTTTAAAATTATAAGCAGCGCGGGTACTTTCTTCTCTTCTCTTGGAGGCAGTAATAATCATTTTTTTGAACATTAAACTGACTGTTGTTAAATGCACAGTCCATTTGTCGTCGTTATCGTCAAAGAAAAGTTGCAAGGTCGATTGGTCAAGTAATAGCGAACTTAAAGACAAACCCCAGCTGTAAGTTTTTACATTATATTTTACGACTTGATCGGGTAAAAAATAAAAGTCAGGATAAACCAAAAGTGTTTCATCCTTGTAACTAGCGGTAGAAAAATTAAAGGGACCGAATGTGGCAGTTAACCCTGCTCCTGGCAAAGTAGATTTGGTTAACTTATTATACTTTCCCATGATACCTAAATTCAAACTTCCGCTTCTTAACCCGTCTCCGCCTTTTTTAATTAAGTTAACAGCTGTAGCCAAGGTTACTTTATTGCTGGCAAATTTGTCTGCTGCGTATTTACGCTGATACATATATTCATCAAGTTCTAAACCAGGGGGTCCAAAAAAGGTCTCTTCACTGTTAGACGGTGAAATTGCGGCACCGACCCGACCGGTGCCCTTGGCCAAAGAAATATCAATGTCGCTTCGATAGAGAATACCTTCTAAACCAAATCCTTCTTCCGTGGGAACAGCGGAAGGATTCAATCGAATTTGATTTCCGTAAGAAGGATTACCGTTGGTAGGCGTACCCGATCCGGCCACGCCAATGCAACCTTGGTATTTATAGCAATCCACTTCTGTATACGCAGAAGCATATTCGAAATAAATCGAAGTAAAAATCAAAGTAATGAAGATCTTTAGGAAAGTGGCATTCATCAAGTTTGTCTATTTAAGCTTGATTACGTCGAATTGAAAATAAAAAAAAGAAAAAACTTATTTTTCTAAAATAATGTCGATACAAGAAAGTTCGGATTGACCGGTTTCTGACTTTAACGAACCAGAAAGGCTGTACCCGCCGTCGTCTTGAACATTCAAACTGAAAGTAAGTTTATTCTTTTCAGAAACAATATAAACATCGAATTTTGGGTCAGATTGCACCATATTTTTGTCGTCATCTAATAATGCCCAATTAGAAACATTCTTAGCCGTTTCAGATTTAACTGCCGACGCCGAATAAATCGCATTAATATTTTCATTTTTAACATCAATTAAGTAGTGCTGAATGATTGCATCTTCAGAGGTCTTTGGGTCTTTGCAGTGTAGATATTCGTATTCGCTAATTCCATCTAAATGAAGATCGGCCATAGCCGAGAAGCCAATTAAGGAAGCCAAAACCAAAAATAAATAGCTGTATTTGTTTTTCATAAAGGTCGTTTTAACATAGACCCAACAAAACCCATACTATAAAGAATCCGCCTGTATTTTTACCATCGTTGATGATTCTTTCGACACTATTGGCAAGTGCGTCCAGCTCCATCTTGGGACCAAAACTTGTTATTCTTTCAAAGAACGCGTGTGGGCACCACGATTGCCCACGGATTGAGAGGAAGAAATTTGCGAAAATCAGATTAATCATGCTATCAGTGTGGGCATGAATAATAACACTTTCAGACAACACTTAAGGGAAGAATTAGTTGGCCGATGCCAGAAGAATCCTCGGTACTCACAAAGGGCCTTCGCAAGATTTTTGTCCGTTGATCATTCTACCCTGGCCAAACTTCTTAGTGGTCAACGTCCTTTAGGTAAAAAAACGGTTGTTCGATTGGGAACACGATTAGGAATGTCGCCATTAGAAATTGAAAGTTATCTTTCAAACCTGCCCGCGGATGATACGGGCACGGATAAATACCAGCAAATGGCCGATGATTCTTTTCAGATAATAGCCGATTGGCAACACTTTGCCATTTTGGAATTAATGCGTATTCAAGGCTATAATGGCCAGCCTAAGTGGATAGGTAGTCGGTTGGGAATTTCGATGTCTGAAGTTAATGAAGCGCTAAGCAGATTAGAACGAATAGAAATGATCAAAAAAACCGGGAAGAAATGGTTTCCTACTGCTGACCGCAAATTAACCAGTTTAAATCCCGGCACAACTTCATTGGCACATCGCCGATTACAAAGACAGATTTTAGAAAAGGCCATTACTGCTTTGGAAGAAACCGCAATCGAATTAAGAAATCAAAGTTCAGTTACCATGGCAATTAGTACGACCTTAATGCCTGAGGCGGTAAAACGTATCGCCACTTTCCGTCGTGACCTAGCGCAGTTTCTATCACGCTCAAAAAACTGCGATGAAGTTTATTTATTAAATGTATCTTTATTTCCAATTACAACAACAAAAAGGAGTTCTTTATGAACACAAAATTAATGGCTACTCTTGCCTTCGTGACGTTAGCGACGGTTTCCAGCGCTTTTGCACAAATTGAAAGTGGCGGGCTAATTGGCTCTACCGAACTTTATAATTGTGTAGAAAAACAACCTGCAAACCCCAAGAATCCGGTTCAAGTAAGTTTAGCTCAGATGACGGGTGAAACCCTAATTTTGACAGTAGGAACCAGTCTTAAAAACCCTACTTCTGCAGTTATTAGTTACAGCAACAACGTAGTTCAAAATCTTGCAGTAATATGTTTCGTTGAATGTCACATCTACGATAATTATGATGATAACGTTAGTTTTGGTGTGACCGTAATAAATGATATCATTGAAGGTTACTATGCAAATGGTTTCGATAGCATCAGCCTAAGCTGCAAACGTGGCGACGATCCCACTAACTAACCGGGAAATCTAGACCTTGAAAATCTAACCTACTTTTTCACTTTCCGTGTCTTAGCGAAGATCTTATTAATTGAGATCAAATTAGGAGGAAAGTTGAAAAAGGATTTTCGAAGTAAAAAATTATATCTGGTTATTGTCAGTAGCTTGTTCGTGTTTGCCTGCGGAAAAGTAGATCAAATTATTAAAAACTCTTCTGAAGTGCCGAACACGGAACAGGCCCGGGATCTTAATGAAGTTCAAAATTACATCGTAGTTTTGAAACAAAACCCTGCCGTGGTGCAGGCGTCCAGTCTGCAAAATAAGACAGCCTTAGTTAAAGCCTCATTGGAAAAAATCGAACGGAAACTGCAAATCAACTCTGCGGTTCATCAGTTTTCATCCGCCTTGCATGGGGGAGTTTATAAAATAAGTGCTCGCCAAGCTATCGACTTAGCCAAAGATGACAACGTCGCTTATGTTGAAAGAGATCAAGTTGTTCATTTGTATGCGGCTCAGGAGAATGCCACCTGGGGTCTAGACCGAATAGATCAAGCCAACTTGCCTTTAGACAAATCTTACGTCTTTTCAAATAGCGGTACAGGTGTAAACGCCTACGTTATTGATACGGGCATCTTGACGACCCATCAGGAATTCCAAGGAAGGGCTAAATCTGGATTTGATTTTATCGACAATGATTCGGATGCCACTGATTGCAATGGCCATGGAACACACGTTTCTGGAACAATCGGAAGTAAGACATTTGGAGTTGCGAAAAATGTGAACCTGATTGGAGTTAGGGTTTTAGATTGTGATGGCTCGGGAACAAATGCTGGTGTAATAGCCGGAGTTGACTGGGTTACCGCAAATCATAAAAAACCTGCCGTAGCAAATATGAGTTTGGGTGGAGGAGTTTCACAAGCACTTGAAGATGCTATAGCTAATTCAATCAAAGCCGGTGTGGTATACGCTTTAGCAGCCGGAAATGACAATCAGTCTGCTTGTTTAAGTTCGCCTTCCCGAATGGCTTTGGCAATCAAAGTAGGAAGTACTACCAACGGCGATGTCAGATCCTCTTTTTCAAATATTGGTGAATGTGTCGATCTATTCGCACCAGGCTCGAACATTGAATCTACTTGGGACACTTCAACAACATCGACCAAAATTATCAGTGGGACTTCAATGGCTACACCGCACGTGACGGGGGTGCTGGCATTGTATTTGGAAAGAAATGCCAGCTCCACACCGGCACAATCTAAAGCCGCGCTGTTGGCAGGCAGCGTAGTCGGAAAAGTGACTTCAGCGGGTTCTGGGTCTCCTAACCGATTATTAAACACCGCATTTTTATCAGGATCTACACCGCCGCCTCCGACGCCGACACCTATTGCCGATAATACTTTAGCAAATGGAGTTTCATCTGCCGCAGTGGACGGGATTAAAGATTCAGAAAAAGTTTTCCTGGTAAATGTTCCATCCGGAGCTAAAAACCTGGTGATACAGATGTCTGGTGGACAACCCGATGCGGATCTTTACGTAAAATTCGGTGCAAGACCCACGGTGAGTTCTTATGATTGCCGACCTTACACTGCAACTAACAACGAAAAGTGTACTATTGCCTCTCCAAAAGCAGGGCAATACCAAGTCGTCATCCGCGGTTACAGTGCGTTTTCAAATGTGGCTGTTAAAGCTAGCTATCAATAAATTAATAAGGCCGGCGCAAGCCGGCTTTACCTGCATTAACAGATCAAGTATCTGAATCTTTCAGCGGCGTAAAAAGATGTTCTAACCCGTTTACTTTAATTTCATACAACTGTGCTAATAAAAGACCTAATTCCCCTTCCGGGAATCCATTGGCATGGAACCAAACAACATAAGGCTCGGGAAGATCTATCAAAGCAACACCTTTGAATTTACCAAACGGCATTTTCATATTAGCGATTTT
This sequence comes from Pseudobdellovibrionaceae bacterium, assembly GCA_043750675.1. Lineage (GTDB taxonomy): Bacteria > Bdellovibrionota > Bdellovibrionia > Bdellovibrionales > Bdellovibrionaceae > JAYSSX01. Next base: position 11,193 of record JAYVAZ010000427.1, read on the forward strand.
AATAAGATCATCAAATTTGGGATTTAGATTTTTATCCATTTATTGCCTCGATATCAAATTAATAGCACAATATTAAAATGATTTCATTAAAAACCGAACGACTTAATCTGCGCCCAATTATGGAACTTGGATGGCCGATCTAAGTAATG
>JAYVAZ010000428.1:0-4865 GCA_043750675.1 Pseudobdellovibrionaceae bacterium
TCATTTTAACTATTACTTTTTTGTAAAGTAGTTTTTCCCAAACGCAGGCCTAACTGTTTCCTAACTTTACAATATTTGCTATTTGAGTTGCGATAGAGACGTAAACATTCAAGGAGGATTTTATGTTTAACCGTGGAGCATCGTTAATTTCCGTTATACTTTTTCTAGTTTATCCATTGATAGGAAATGCAGTACAACCGGTGATTGGCAGAATGGCCATAATTGGTGATGCCGGAGAAAAAGGATCAAGTCTGAATAGCCTTAAAAAATCAATTCAAATGGAAGGGGTGAATTCCTTAATTTTACCAGGCGATAATCTTTATTCTGGAACTTATGAGTCCGTTTGGAATGATTGGAAGATAAGTGGATTAAAGTTTGATGTGGTTGCCATCGGAAATCATACGGACGGATACGATAAAGAAGTGAAATACTTTGCAATGCCAGCAGAATATTATTCAACAATAAAATATGGCGCAAGATTTATTGTTTTAAATTCGGATAACTTAAATGGAGTTGATCAGCAAATTAAGTGGTTAGAGAACGAGCTGGAAATGGCTCAAGAGAATTTGGTTTTTCTGGTTTACCACCATCCAACGTTTACTTTGACTACCAAGCATAATTGGATGGAAACAATGGCTTTTCAATCCAAATTGAGAAATGTCCTAAAGAATAAAGGTTCTAAAATTTCGGCTGTATTTCTAGGACACGATCATATTAGTTCATTTGTTAACTTTGGAAACACAGCGGCTGTGGTTGCCGGCGCTGGTCGAGAAGTAAGATCAGCAGAACCAGTATCCTACAAGGAAAATGATTTTCAGATTGAAACACAGTTTTTATCGCCGGAAGAACAGCACTGGTCTTTATTGGAAATTGAAGAAGGATCTAAATCTGCCTTAGTGCATTTTATTAATGTAAAAACTCAAAAAAATATGTGCACAGGCCATATCAGCCATGGACCGATTTTATTAGATAGCAATTGCGCAAGTAATTAATAAGTAGCGGCAATTCTACACCTGGCTGGGTAAAATTGGTACATTCTAACTTCAAAAGCTAGAATCATGACCACCAACATTGCAAGAATTTTTGGTCTTCAATATGCATCCATTGTACTTATGGAAACAGAATCAACGTCTTTATCAAGTATAAAATCTGGTACGGGTTTTATGATCAGTCTTAGTGAAACCATCCCAAAACTAATTAGTCTTGGGTATACCGAAAATCTAGTACCTTGTTTTGATCATCTTTCATGCCAATTGGAAAAAATCCAACTGTATCCCAAAGATCTTCATGTTGACGCAATAATACGTTTTGAAAACGCGTCGGATCCTGATGATCAATCCATTCTTTATGCAGTTTCTTCAACAACCACAAATCTTAAAGGACTTTATGTAGATTCATACGGAATTTATCACGATGATCTTTCGCGTGAGATGCTGGAGTGCCTTAAGGATCATACCTAAAAATAACCAAAAGGAGATTTTATGCCACAGTTAACTAAACAACAGGACATTCATCAATCAAGTCATCCGCAAAGAAAGTTTAATCCAGCGTTGGGCCGCGACGATTTAAAACAGGCCTTTGCCGGACGCGAAAACCTTGGGCCCAGCGGATCTAAGGCAAGCCAGAAAAAAAGCACCAACGTAAAAAGTCGCGTAACAAAAAAAAGTAAAACGAAAACCCCGGTTCGCTAATCACTAAATCCGAATAAATCTAATATTTAATACGTTACCGTTTTTACAAAAATGACTTGTTCATGATTGTTAAAGACGGTTCCGTACTGGGGTTGAGTGTACTTTGCATTAAACCGGAAACAGCCTAATCCTACCGTCATATTAAATTTAACAGTAGGCTCATTGGGGTATCCCCAACTATTTAGGTATTCGGTGCACTCCAAAATTTTTTTCTGGTAAAAATCAATCTCACAGGTGAAATGCTGATAGGCGGGACTACCCGAATCACGGGAAATTAAATTAATCTTGTTGTCCGAGAGTTCGAAGTAGATCGATTGCCCAAAATAATTATGCGACAGCGGCGAGTAGGAATCAAAGTAATCGTATTTGCCGCAAGTACTGGTAGCCGAGTCACACAGTTGACGACGATAGAAAAATCGCCCGTATCCCAATACAAAGGAATTATGGAAACCCAACCGATTTTCAGCGAACTTTATTAGATGCTGATATTCTTCATCATCCGGAACGCAACTGGCCGGACTGAAGAACGGCGGCTGTAAAGTCGGCACCACGAAACCCACACCCTCTAGATATTTCAATGATTCGGCACGAGAGTTACTTTGAAACACTTTGGAATGCAGCCAATAATTTACGCGACGATTGCGATCCACTGAATCGCTATACTGCCATAACCATTCGTGCACTATTAAAAATGAGACCTGGAGGGGGTTTGTCTGTTGCAGCTTTACTACTACTTCGGGGACATATTTATACAAGTAATATCCTAACGGCCGGCCCGAAACCAAAGGGCTAACTCGGATAGCCGCCTGCACGACCGACAATCTTCCACTATCTAGACAATTTTCTGGAATTGCGGTTAATAGTTTTTCATCTTTTAAATCCACCAATCCAAACGGGGCCCGTTCCCAAAGATGAATTTGCGAGGCATCTGCTACGTTGAATAAATTACTATGAAAAAGTTTAAAACTTTCATACAGTTCAGGAATATTTTTTTGCAGCTGATTTTCAATACGGACCAAACTATCCTCAAGGCTATTTACGGTAATTAACTCGTTTTCGCCTTGATACTGGGCCAAATAATCCAACGAGTAATAACCAGAAAATGGATTTGTTTCCACTGTTCTACACAAAACCGCATCACCCCCATTACCAACGTAACCCCCAGCCGATGACTGCAAAGAAACAAACAGAACTGGTAAACAAGGGCCCAAGGCAGCTAAAAAACGTACAAAGTTTAATTTTATTTTTTTCATAAATTACCTTTTTATTTTTTTCCAGAATTTATAGCTTGATCTAATCGAAATAACTGTACGGACAACTGATATACCGAATTCACAGTTTCCGATTCGGCGCAAAGTCGGTTAGCACGATCTTGAAAATCTTTGATTAATAATTTCATTTCGGGAAGTCGCTCTGTTGGCAAAGCCAGTGTCGTACCGGTGATATCGCGGGTATCAAAGGGCTGGTTTTCCAAAGCCGCTAATGCGGCCTTCAAGTGCGAACGATGAAAATTCCGAATGGCCTCTGAAGGAACACCTTTAATTCCGTAAAAAGGCTGTGCCTGCACCCATCTTCCCAAGTCATCTTTTTTTACTAGACCGATTCTCAGTACACGTTCCCAACCAGAGGTCGCCGATTCGATGTCGATTTTTAAACGCCGAGCAATCCACTTTGGATCGGCTTTAAATTCTGCAATTCTAATCAGTTCTACAATCGCAAAATGATGCCAATGGGAAATCAACTCGAATTGATCATGTTGAAGTTCTAGCAAATCCAACTCAGAAAAATCTTTTACTTGTTGTTCTATTGCCTGCTTAGTTTCGGCATCTGGTGCCTTTTGCATCTGCAACAAAGACATAAATAAACGACGGCGTTTCTGCGGCCATTTCATTTTCTGAACGAACTTCATTCCGGAAACTTCCGACAATTCGCGTTTACCACTGAATACCTGACTGATAAATGCCGGCGTTACGCCCAAATGCCGAGAAAACGCCCGCAGCGAATAAGAGCTATTTTTTCGTTGACGATCTTCCAGCTCTTTCGCCAATAAAAATCGATAATCCAATTTTTCGAAAGACTTCGTTTTACTGCCAAGAACTCTTGTTACCGTTTGCATGCTGGCCTTTATAAACATGTTAACGGCGGATGGCAAGTGTTAACAGCAGGCTAACAGTATCGGAGTAGGCCCCATTGCATAAACCGATTTATTTTTGATATTAGAAACGCACCAAAGGAGAAATCATGAAATTAACGTTACTAATAATTTTTACAGGCCTCACCGCCGCAGCGACGCCGGATCAGTGGGTCAGTTACCGATGTGATCAAAAATGTGGCCTAACCGAAAGCACTCCAACCACCGTCAGTTTTTCGTCCACCGTGTATTCGGAAACTCTAAGGGCCTTAGACGTCCTCTGTGACAGCCAACAGATGAAACTGCAAAAACAGCCCAGCTGCGTGGAAACTAATTACGACAAAACCAAAAATGAAAATTTTCAGCGTTGTCGCGCCGGAATCGGATCGCAGATCTGTATGGTTTCTGTTTCAAGTTATGAAAATGGATTAACCGCGGGGCAGTATTTTAATTCTGAACCAGCAAATTCCTTCGATAAAGCCGAAACCCAGGCAATGGCGAAATGTCGATCCAGTTTAAATGACTACTCAGCTAGATGCTTAATTTATTCTTATTATACACAATACTAATTTTACAAAGGAGAAAAAAAGAAAAATATTATCGCAACTTTAATTATGGGGCTATTCCTTCGAAGCGCTTCTGCTGACGTCGTAAACCCCATCGATACCGACGCTTATAAGTCGGTAGTTTTAACCGTTACAATGTTGGATGAGCGTCTTTTACAGGATACCTCCCGGAATTCTGGAGTTATTTTAAACTTCGGTGATAAAACCGTTAACATCCCATCAAAAAATATCAAGAAGAGTTTCAGCAGCGTAAAGCAGTTAACAATTCCTTTGGATGCGAAGGGAGATTATTCGGTGATGTACTATTCCAGTTCTGATTCGTATTCGTACTACAATCAAATTTGGCTGCTCCAAGGCGAGGTTAGCACCGGAACGAAAAATTTGGAGGTGCGTTTGAAACGCATTGATGTTCAAAATATGGTGGTTACCCGTCCCGACGGTTCAACCTATGTGGTTGAAAACGGAACGGCAAATGTG
>JAYVAZ010000429.1:0-3061 GCA_043750675.1 Pseudobdellovibrionaceae bacterium
CCTTGTCCAACGGCCAGAGCGTCGAAGCCGGTGCCGCTGTACTCTGCACAGGGTTTACCCACTTCGACTCCGTGAACAAACCGGAATGGGGTTTCGGCAAAAACATTTTTTCAGTTAATGGGTATGTTTCATCGCAGCTACTTTGTTTTTATCTGTTACCTGGGAATTATTTTTCTAGGCTATTGCGCGCATGAAAACCGCGAAGATCTATTCAATCTGGCGCCAATGATCGTTTTAGGTATTTGCTGTTTGGTTCCGTTGGTTAGAAATAACTATAAACGAATGATTCAATACATCTCAATTACGAATCTGGCTTTTGTCTTTTTAGGCTGGTCGTTTATGCATTTGGCGATGATTTTAAATTTTCAAAAAGGCATTTACCAAGTTATGTACCTAATTATCATGACTGAGTTTTGCGATAATACTAATATCGCAATCCACCGCTTCATTGGGAAAGTAAAACTTTTCGACCGAATTGATTTTAAAAGAACTGTGGAAAGTACATTGGTTTCTATTGTTCTGACGATTTCAGTAGCCTATGCTATGCGACACCTATTGCCGGATAATGCGGAGATCTATTGGTTAACTTCAGGATTAGTTGCCAGCCTTGGTGGATTGATTGGTGATATGATTATGACCGTGATAAGAAGAGATGCCGGAGTAAAATCAGTGAGTGGTTTTATTTTGGGCCGAGGAGATTTTTTACATCGAATGGATCGAATGATTTTTGTCGCACCTATATATTACTATGTAACAAAAATAATCGAGATTTACGGTCACTAGTAGGTACAAATGAAAGACTGGGATTACGAAAACGAACAGTGGACCAAGTTACCCGATTACCTACGGCATTTGCCTTTATTCACTCGACACTTTGATTTTACCAGTAAATTAATAAAATACATTTGGGCCATTTTCCTTCGATACTTCTTTTTTCAATTTTATATTCGTCTGAAGGTCATTGGGGACTACGCGCCAGTTTACAAAGAGTATCCTCGCCTTTTAGTGATTTCTAATCACGCGAGTCATCTGGATGCGATATCAATCGCAGCATCGATTCCGGTTTTCTACTGGAATGACTTATATATTGCCGCGGCTAAAGATTATTTTTTTACAAATCCTCTATTCACTTTTTTTTCGAAGCATTGTTTAGGCGCGATACCTATTGATCGCAAAGATCGAAAGGGCGAAGCCATTCAGCTGATCTTACAACTGTTGTCTTCTTTGGAGCGAATCTGGCTGATTCTTTTCCCTGAAGGGACGCGCAGCAAAGATGGCAAAATCAATGACTTCAAACGCGGAGTCAGTTTGTTTGCCGAACAAACAAAAACGCCAATTTTATTTTTATATTTAGAAGGCAATAATGAACTTTGGCCGAAGGGCGCCATTTTTGCGAAACCCGGGGTCCTAAAAATTCACGTGGGCCCTGTGCATCCCCCGGCGGAAATTGAATTGGTCTACAAAAGTTACAAACAATGGGTTTCCAACATTAATCCAAATGCCTTCGCGCAAACGGAGAATCCTGAATGGAAAAGTTAAAGTTAAAAATTGGCGATTATGAAATCTGTCCTGTACCTACTGGAATTTTTGGGTTGGATGGCGGGGCCATGTTTGGAACAGTTCCAAAAGTCCTTTGGGAAAAAGCCATTCCCCCCGATGATCAGAATCGTATCCCCATGGAAGCACGCGCGCTTTTATTAAAATCTGATAAATATAAAATTCTGATCGATGCCGGAAATGGCGCTGATTTTGTGGCCAAGTACGGTGATAAATTAGGCAATAAGTTTGCCGAAATGTACAAAGTTAATTCGGATGGGCTAAAAAACTCCCTACACGCACACGGAATTGGTTTTGATGATATTACGCACGTTATATTGACCCATCTTCATTTCGATCACTGTGGTGGTGCGGTGACGGAAGTGAATGGCCAATTAGTTCCGACTTTTTCTAAAGCAAAGTATTTTGTTCAAGCCGAAAATCTAAAAACGGCTAGCCAACCGAACATTCGAGAAAAGGCCAGCTATTTCCCGGCTAATTATCAGCCGCTTCAAAAGGCCGGAGTTCTAAATTTACTTAACGGTCCAGTGGAAAATCTGTTACCAAATATTTCCGTGGGTATTTCTAATGGCCATACGACGGGTCACCAATACGTTAAAATTTCGGATCAAAAAACCACCTTAGTTTATTGTGGCGATATGATTCCTACTTCGGCGCACATTCGGTTAGCTTGGGTTATGGGATACGATTTAGAACCACTAAAATTAATTCACGAAAAGGAACAGCTGTTGGCCCAGGCCGCTGACCACAAATGGTATCTTTATTTTGAACATGATCCCTTTTGTGATGCGGCCCTTGTGCAACGTCAAGGCAGTGACTTCGTAAAATTAGAAAGTTTCAGATTATAAAAAGTGCTAACACTAAAGTATCTTTCCTATTTATTTCCAAAAACAACGGCTAACAAAGCTTTAAAATTATTTTTAACTCCAGAAAAAATTAGTCGACCTGAATCCGAACTTCCTTGGTATAACAACAGTAAAAAATCAATAATAGCCGGAAAATACGCGGCCTTTGAATGGGGCGATCCCAAAGACCCGATTATTTTATTAATTCATGGTTGGGCCGGCCGCGGAACACAACTTTATAGTTTTATTGATCCGTTAATTCAGGCCCACTATCGTGTGATCGCCTTGGATGGACCCGCACATGGCGATTCTTTAGGGACACAAACTAATGCCGTTCAATTTTCAATGTTTCTGAAAGAGGCTCAAGAAAATCTTGGGAAAGTAGATGCTATAATCGCGCATTCCTTTGGAGCGGGATCTTCGGTGTTAGCCGCCGCAAATGGTATGCACGTCGCTAAATTGGTCCTTATTGCTGGCCCCAGCGATTACACTATTATCGTAAACGATTTTTTAAAGATCGTACAACTGGGAAAACGATCGCAAGAATTCTTTAGACATAGTCTTTCCGAAATCGCGAAACGGGAAATCAGCGAACTTCGGATTTCTAAAATTGGTTCGCAATTGAAAACTCCCACTTTAGTAGTTCACGACAGGCGCGA
>JAYVAZ010000430.1:0-5136 GCA_043750675.1 Pseudobdellovibrionaceae bacterium
CTGAAGGGATATCGATTATTTTTCGATCTTTTGAGGTCGCATCGATTTTACCAGTGTAATCGGTAATGATTTTTGCAAAGTCCAAAGGCACTTGGTCGATAGGTAAACCTAAAACTTCGGGATCGATATAATGGGTAGGGCTTCCAACAGTAATCACTTCGCCGGATAATGATTTCCAGTAAAGATCAGGAACATTACAAAGATGTCCCATCATTTGTGGTCGTTGAGTTAAAAAGGCTCTTAGGTCGTCATTTTTTACTAAAAAGGTCGCCGCATCACATATCGTGTGATGGCCTCGCCCTCCCCAGGCAAATGCAGAGGAAGCACTTAATAAAGCAGCGGAAATAATCAGCGCGATCGATAAAATAACTTTCATAAAAAACTCTCTTTCTTTGGCGGAGACTTAGTACATGGCTTCCGCCTTTGGCGTAGGCTAGCCTTGGTATAGGCCGAAGGAATTTTATTTTCAAATGAGTTTTTACTTTTGGCCTAAACTTTTCGGAGCCCGCGAATGGCCGAAGAATCCCGCCAAGGCAACAATGGTAATCAAATAGGGTAGAATTTGAATGAAGGCAACGGGGATAAAGCTTTGGTTTCCTTGCAGGGTCATCTGTAAAGCATCAGCAAAGGAAAACAGTAAACAAGCAAGTAAGGTAGGGATAGGGTTCCATCGCCCAAAGATCAGGGCTGCTAACGCAATAAAACCTCGTCCTGCTGTCATCTGTGGGGAATAGTTAGAGGCCATAGCCGTTGATAAGAAAGAGCCCCCGATGCCGGCCAGGGCTCCACAAATCAATAAACTGATCCAACGAACTTTAAGAATGGAAAAACCGTTGGATTTCAGCACTTCGGGTTTTTCACCAGAGAATTGTAAGATCAAGCCCAATCGCGTGAAATGAAAAAAGTAAACCAAAACAGCGGCGATTAATACGGTAATCGCATAAGTGCTATTATGAAGTTTATGTTCGATGTCGATGCTGGGGGTAGAGCCCGTTGAATCAAAAACCAACTTTGTAATAAAAGGTGCTACACCAAAAGATAAAATATTAATTCCAGTACCGGCAACAATTTGGTCGGCCTTTAAATTTAATACAAAAAATGCGTAAAGGCCGGCTAAGGCCGCAGAAGCCACCATTGCGGCCAATATTCCTAAGGCCGGATTATGCGAATTAAAAGTTACGATCGCCGCAGTTAAGGCGCCAATTAGCATAAATCCTTCTAGCGCAATTTGAATGACGCCAGAACGTTCGCTAATCAGACCCGCAAAGGCAACCAGTATTAACGGAAGGCTTCCACGCAAAGTGGCCAAAATAAGGGATTCCAAAATTTCAAATGTCATTTTTGGTCTCGCTGCTTTTTGGCAGGGATTTCTTTTTATTAAATTTAATCATCGAAAAACCGACGACAGAAAGGATTATAACAGCTTCCATTATACGTGCAAAATCGCGCGTAATAAATTCGGTTTCAATATCCAGATCAGAAGCACCTTTTTGCAAAACTCCGAATAGGAATGCACTAGGAAGGATAAGTATGGGATTATTCCGGGCTAGTAGCGCCACCGCAATTCCCACGAATCCATAATCGGCAGAAAACCCTAAGCGAAATTTGTGAATGGAACCGATGATTTCGTTCCAGGCAACAAATCCTGCCAGCAATCCAGAAAAACTTAATGCCTGCAATTGAATGCGGTGAGTGAGAATGCCTGACCACTGCGCCGTCTTTACATTTTTACCTGTGGCCTTTAGTTTAAAACCGTAGGTGGTATAATTTAAAATATAGTACAGCAGCAAACATAAGATGATCGCTATGATGATCGAAAAATTAACTGGCGAGTCGGTGAAATAATTCTGTACGAAGTCGTTGGTAAAATAGAAAGCGTCGCTGATCGGGCGCGATTCGGGATTCTGCGAATCCGGGTTTTTAATTTTTTCTAAAGTAATCCAGTTTGCAATCGCAGCAGCAATAAAATTTAACATCATAGTGATAATCACTTCATGACTACCTTTTTTTACTTTTAACCAGCCGGCTATTCCGCCCCAGAAAGATGAAAGCAGTAATGGAAGGGTAAAAATAAGTAGCATCGAAGTTCCGCCACTCAACCCAGTCATCGTTGTTCCAATATAGGCCGCAGCGATACAAGCAATAGTCAGCTGGCCTTCAGCGCCGATATTAAATAGCCCCGCATGAAATGACCAACAAACCGATAACCCGGTAAATATAAATGCTGTCGTATAAAATAAAGTCAGTCCCAGATCGTATTTTGATCCAAATGCGCTAAGGCCAATGATTTTAATAAAATTTAATGCCGATTCGCCGGCAAAAGTAGCCAAACAAACGCAGATGAATATTCCGAATAGTAGGCCAAAAAGAGATTTCACGATTGAATTCTCTCAATGGCCATAGATTTCGCAATGGCCCTTTCGTCGAATGCTGGTTGGAATTCGGCGACGATCTTGTGATTAAGCATTACGAAAACACGATCAGACAACTTCAATATTTCATCCAGATCGGAAGAAAATAGAAGACAACCCATACCTTTACGACAGGCCTCTTGAATTTTTTCGTGAATGACTTCAGTTGATCTAAAGTCCACGCCACGTGTAGGGTGTACGGCAATGAGAACATGGGGACTGGCAAATAGTTCGCGTGCGGCGACCAGTTTTTGCTGATTGCCTCCCGATAAAGATCCCATTCGTGGATCAGGTTGATCTGTCTTGATCGAGAATTCTATGATTTTTTCTTTTAATATTTTACCTATTGCTGAAAAATTCAAAATTCCTTTGGATTGAAACTGTTTGTTACCCAGGTGTGAAATTAAAAAATTTTCGGACAATCTGTCGTCGGCAATCATACCGTGGTCCCAGCGATCTTCCGGGAAGGCATGCAGCCCTATTTTACGTAAATCTGCGGTGGTCGCGTTTTTAATAGATTTACCAGTTAAGAAGTATTCACCCTCTGCACGTGTTTTTCGTTCCGTTGGAAGATGCATAAGAGCTTCAATCAATTGGTTTTGCCCGTTACCTTCCACACCCGCAAACCCTACGATTTCACCGGCAGAAATTTTAAAGGATATTGGACTGCGCATACTTCGAAATTTAAAATTCTTTATTTCTAATACCGTTTTTTCTTTTCGGATGAAACTTTCTATTTTTGTCCGATTTAAAAAAGCCTCGGTTTTTTCACCCATCATTAAACAAGCTAAGTCTTCTATGGACTTTGCCGAATTAGCAAAACTTTCAATTACTTTTCCAGCGCGCAAAACGGTAATAAAGTCGGCGATGGCCTTAACTTCCTTTAGTTTGTGAGTGATCAAAATAATCGTTTTTCCGGATTTTTTCAGAAACAGCAGTTGCTGCAAAAATTTTTCAACTTCGATTAATGTCAGCACGGCGGTAGGCTCGTCAAAAATAAAAATTTCCGAACCTAAGTAAAGTAATTTTAAAATTTCCAGCCGTTGTTGAAAACCTACTGGTAAGTTTTCGATTGTTTCTTCCCAATCTAAGGGAAGTTGATACTGTTCCGACAAGTTTTTTAGGTCGGTCAATAGTTTAGTTTTACCGATCGGCATCAACGGATTCGTATCGATTTCTACGGCAATATGCTGCCAGGCTTTTAATGGACCCGCCAACATAAAGTGCTGATGAACCATTCCTATCTTTTTACGTTCGGCAGTCTTTCTTTCTAATTTCAACGTATCGATTTTTTTTTCATTTAGACTGATAAATCCTAAATCGGCGGTTTCTAAACCAAATAGGATTTTCATTAATGTGCTTTTGCCGGCTCCATTTTCGCCTACCAAAGCATGAATACTGCCCTTTTGAACTTCAAATGAAATATCTTCGTTAGCCAGTACAGAGGCGTAGGCTTTGGTTATTTGGTGAAAAACTAAATAAGGGGCCTTCTGCATTAAGGATTATTTCTTAACAGAAGTTTTGTAATAATCAGGGACTAAAATTTTTCCGGTAATGATTTCTTTTTTTAATTCTTCTAGTTTTTTCTTTTGATCAGCACTGATTAGTTTCTCATTATACTTATCAACGGCATAATCCACACCTAGGTTTTTTAATCCAAAACGAGTAATACCAGCAGTGAATTTTCCTTCTTGAGTTTCTTTAATGACATCGAAAACCGCGACATCAACACGTTTTAACATACTGGTTAATACGTAGCCGGGTTTCATCCAATTTTGATTACTGTCTACGCCGATGGCTAATTTATGTTTTTCTTCCGCTGCATCGAAGGCTCCGCTGCCGCTGGCTCCGGCAGCGACGAAAATGACGTCAACGCCCTGTGAAAACTGCGATAGGGCCAACTCTTTGGCTTTGGTGGGGTTGTTCCAGGCTTCGCCGGTTACTCCAATGTAGTTAGAGATGACTGAAATGCTTGGATTAATTTTTTTAGCGCCGGCCTCAAAGCCCATTTCAAAACGACGAATAAGAGGAATATCCATTCCTCCAATAAACCCAATTTTCTTGCCAGATTTTAATGCCGCTAACGATCCTACTAAATAAGAACCTTCATGTTCTTCAAATAATAATGACTTTACATTTGGTGCGGAAATTTCACCGTCGACTATGGCAAATTTTTTATTTGGAAATTGGGCCGCGATTTTTTTGACCGCATCGGCTTGTGCGAAACCAATTCCAATAATAATATCAAAATCTTTTTTCGCAAACGAACGATGGGTGTTTTCGATGGCGTTTGTATCTGTTGCCTCAACATATTTTAATTCGATTCCTAGTTCTTTTTGGGCTTTCATCGCGCCCTCATAGGCGGCCGAATTAAAGGATTTATCGTCCTTCCCACCCTTATCTAAAACCAACCCTACTTTCAGAACGGCAAACGCTGAAAAGGAATACAAAATTGAAACCAAAAGAAGGATGTTTTTGAATAGACTCATTCGATGACTCCGTTGAATAAAATGTTGGCTATTTATCTCTAGGAATTATCATTATGTCCATGTGCTGTTTTAGTTGACACAAAGGGACAGTGAACTTACAAAGTTTTAACAATGTCTAATCCAACCAATCCTACTTCTAAACCGATTGAGATCCAAACCATTGGGGTTATTGAATCTTGTTTTAAAGATCGATTTGGAACTCCTAGGCAGTCAGGTTTGATTAAAGCTTCTACCGC
>JAYVAZ010000431.1:0-2517 GCA_043750675.1 Pseudobdellovibrionaceae bacterium
AGTCTCAAGATCGCGGTCAGGCCAATCACGGTTGGCTGAATTCTCAACATACATTTTCATTCGCGGATTATTATGATCCAGCCAATATGGGGTACAGCGTATTGCGAGTGATCAATGAAGACTCCATCGATGGGGGATCTGGTTTTGGTACGCATGGACATCAAGACATGGAAATCATTTCTTACGTTAAAGACGGTGCCTTGGAACACAGAGACAGCATGGAGAATTCCACAAAAATTAGTCCTGGAGAAATTCAGCGAATGTCTGCGGGCACCGGAGTTAAACATTCCGAGTTTAATCATTTTAAAGATCGGAAAACCGGCTTTTTGCAAATTTGGATTATGCCGGAAAAAAAAGGTATTAAACCCAGCTACGAACAAAAAAGTATAACTGAATTATTAAAGAAAAAACCTTTTGTTCAGGTGGCTTCACGGCAAGGTTCGACCGATATGATTTCAGTCAATCAAGACGTGAATATTTTTATTGGAAAGTCAGCGGAGATAGGCAGTTTTTTATTTGACGCCAACGAAAAACGAAAGATCTGGATTCAATTAATTGACGGTAGTCTAAAGGTTAATGGAGAACAGCTTAGTAAAGGTGATGGCGCAGCCATTTCTGAAACTGCAAAGCTGGATCTAAAATGGGACAAGAATTCAGAGTTTCTATTGTTCGATATGCCAGAGTAGGAGAAGTCATGGTTCATTTAAAAAATGCAGAAAAATTTAGTGTGGTCGCGAATATTCGCGATCACGGAATTATATCAGATGTTTCTGAGCCTTCAGGTGGCAATGATTTGGGAATGACTCCGCATGAAATTTTGGAATCAGCACTTGCGGCGTGCACCAGTTTGACTTTAAAAATGTATGCGAATCGAAGACAGATGAAATTACGGGAAGCAAAGGTAGAAGTTCAAATCATAAGTGAAGGCAAAGATTCGGTTTTTTCTAGAAAAATTGAACTGATTGGCGAATTGACCGCAGAAGAAAAAGGCAAGCTAATGGAAATTGCCGATAAATGTCCTATCCACAAACTTTTGGTCAGCAATATCACTATTCAAACGGAGTCGGTTTAATGAAAACCGAACCTAATGTTGTTTTGAATTCCAAACCGATAGACTTGGGGGGCTTTGTTGTCCAGCGAGTTTTACCTATGGCCGTACAACGTATGGTCGGACCTTTTATATTTCTTGATCATATGGGGCCGCACGAATTTCAACCGGGAAAATCGATGTTAGTGCGTGCCCACCCTCATATTGGATTATCCACATTAACTTATCTTTTTGCGGGAAGAATTCATCACCGGGACAGTTTAGGGTATTCGCAAGTCATTGAAGTAGGTGATGTAAATTGGATGACTGCAGGAAAAGGCATTGCCCATTCTGAACGCGGAGTAGAGGGTGATAATATAAAAATACATTCTCTTCATGGATTGCAATTTTGGGTGGCTCTTCCTGACAGTGAAGAAGATCAGGAACCTAGTTTTGTACATTATGGAAAAACCTCCATTCCAAAAATATCTAACAAATTGCTGGATGCAGATGTCATTGTTGGCGAATGGCAGGGACAAAAGTCGGCGGTAAAATGCACTAGTCCCACCACATTTGTAAATATTTTAGGTAAATCCAAAGGTACATTTTCTTTTAAAACGGAAACCAATCAGTTGGCGATATATGTTTTGGCGGGTGCAGTTAATATCGCAGGGCAAGGCTACCAACCAAAACAGTTATTGGTGTTTTCTCCGCAGGAGGAAATTGAAGTGGAACTAGATGATAATTCTCATTTTGTCGTTTTTGGTGGGTTACCTTTTGATAAGCCAAAAAATATTTGGTGGAATTTTGTATCCAGTTCTAAAGAAAAAATCGAAACCGCAAAACAAAACTGGAATAAGGGGGATTTCCCTATGGTTCCTACAGAGATCGATAGGATTATGGCGCCACAGTTTTAAAAAAAAGGAATTAAATGGATCAACGGAATGATCATAAAAGTTTTTCGTCCTTGCAAGTAGGATCTATATCGTTAGCCAATCGGTTCGTTATGGGATCGATGCATACAGGTTTAGAGGACCACTTAAAAAATATCGATGCCTTAAAAGAATATTTTGTAACCCGCGCCAAGGGCCAAGTGGGAATGATCATCACGGGTGGTTATTCACCCAACTTCTGGGGTCGTTTGACTCCTTTTGCGGGCACCTTTAATAATTCTCGGATTGCCAGGGCTCATCGCCGGATTACTGACGCCGTTCACGCAGCTGGTGAAACAAAAATATTATTGCAGTTACTTCACGCCGGCAGATACTCTTTTCATCCTTTATCTATGGCGCCGTCGCGATTGAAGTCACCGATCACGCCTTTTACTCCATTTGCTATGCCGGGCTGGATGGTTAAGAAAACGATTTCGGATTTTATTAGTGCCGCTGGTTACGCCAAGGACGCGGGTTATGATGGTGTTGAAGTGATGGGGTCCGAAGGTTATTTACTGCATCAGTTTTTCGCCGCAAAAACCAACAGAAGAAAAGACG
>JAYVAZ010000432.1:0-2979 GCA_043750675.1 Pseudobdellovibrionaceae bacterium
CCTTTAGGCACAAACGCTGCCATGATGAATCCTGTGAATCTAATCGATGTCGAAGTGGAAAAAATCCGCGGATTATTTAAGGCTAATCCACGTGATCTGCAGGCTATTCTAGATTCGAAAGAACATCTGCGTTTTCTTATCCAAGATTTAAAGGAAAATGAAAATAGCCATTCTATGGAATTCATCGCTACAAATGAAGAGGACAAGTTAAAAAATGCGGCCGATTTGGCGACCGCGCTGACTCCCGATTTTTGGAACGGCTTCAACGAAAACTTTGAAAGTCGCCTGGAATTTGTAGGCAATAAAATAGCCCCGCAATTAGTAGATGAAAACATGCTTTACTTCAACTACCTGGGCACCAACCCTGAATTATTTAAAAATAATTTCGAGCAGTTTGAAATTGTAAAAGGTGAAATGATTCCAGAAGGCAAAAAAGGCTTTTTGATTCATGATTTTATTTATGAAACCTACGTGAAACATCGTATCGCGCGACGCCTAGATGCCGTTAAAAAAGAAATGAAGGAAAAAAATATCAAAATTGCAGATACTAAAGACCTGCAAGATAAGTTAAAAGCCAACCAAGATCAACTGGCCGAGATCTACCTGCAGTTAAATCCGGCGCAAACGAAAAAAATGATTGCTGATTTAAACGCACTTCTAAAAAAAGATTCGCAAGAATTTAATAAACTTCTAAAAGAATTTTTTACGATTAGCGATGCTAATTTTAACGAAAGATATGACTTTTTCTACAGCAAAATAGCCCCCGAGGTGCAGTTATACAAAATCAAAGTCGGAGAAACCATTCCATTGACGGCATTTACGAAACTGGGATCGTCATCGGCAATGAATATCAAAGTCTATGGAACTTTTCGTTTTAAGAGTTTTGAAAACTCTCCTTTGGCTGGAAATTTTTCGCTGATAGATTTAGTTTCCTTTCGTCAGCTATACGGATTTATGACCGACGAACGCAAAGCCCAAAATAAAGAACTTGAATCCGAAATGGGTGCCGCCGATCTTTCTAAAGATGATCTAGAAGGCATGTTTGGGAAAACACCCCAGGCAACGCCGCCGAAGAAATCAGATAGTCCTCAATTAGCGGGCACTTTGAAAAATCTGCTGGCGTTGGGATCCAAATCAGAAGTCTCCGATACTTATTCTAAAGAAGAACTGGAAAACGGCGTGTTTTTGAATGCGGCGTTGTTTTTAAAAGATGCCTCGAAGTCAAAGGCCACAATGCAGCAGATTCGGGAGCTTTCCGAAAAAGAAAATTTAGGAATTCAAGTGGCCGACTGGCAGGAATCTAGTGGAATGATCGGGCAAATGACCTTTGCCCTGAAATTCATTTTATATTTCTTTGTATTTATTTTGTTATCAATCGCATCTTTGATGATTATGAATTCACTATTGATGGCCACGTTAGACCGCCAACAAGAAATCGGAACTATTCGCGCTATCGGGGCGCCAAAAAGTTTTATTTATTCCTCTTTCCTGATTGAATCGGCCCTAACTAGTTTATTGTTCGGTGGCATTGGTACTTTACTGGCTTTGCTGGTCATTCAAACTGTTGGCCGTAGTGGTATCCCCGCGCAAGGTGATGTGGCTATGTTTTTTTTCTCGGGGCCTAAGTTGTATTTTTCGGCGCAATGGTTTGAAATACTATTGGTTTTTATTATGATGCTATTGATTTCATTTTTAGCGACTCAGTACCCTGCCTGGAGAGCCATGAAAATTTCTCCCATTTTAGCAATGCAGAAAAAGGACTAAAAAATGAAAATGTTTTTTCGCATCGCCTTTAGAAATCTTCTCAAAAATAAAACACGCACTGTGGTTTTAGGCTCGGCCATTGCCTTTATCGCCTTTTTCTTGATGGTTTTATTGTCTTTGATCCAAGGTATTCAAGATACCATGATCAAAAATGGAACAGCGATTATGTCTGGCCATATTAATATTGCTGGATTCTACAAACGCAGTCAAAGTTCAGCCAGCCCAATTGTCACTGATTATAAAAAGTTATATGACCTGGCGAAAAAAACTGTTCCCGAAGCCCAATTGATTATTGACCGAATGAAAGGTTATGGAAAAGTCATTTCCGAAACCGAATCTATTCAAGTTCCTATGTGGGGCGTTCGAATGGAAAATGAAGGAACCGTTTTAGGCACGATGGAAACCCAGTCGGGAAACATTCAAGATTTGGCGAAAACCGGAACTATCGCATTGTTTGTCTCGCAGGCAAAAAAATTAAACGTAGAAATTGGCGACATGGTTACATTGTCGCTGCCTACCTTCAGAAATATCAATAACACCAAAGATGTTAAGGTCGTTGCCATACTAAAAGACCTGGGGCTATTTTCGCAATTTTCATTATTTTTACATTCTGATGACGTACGCGAAATATACCAATTAAAGGAAAATACCACCGGACAGATAATGATCTTTTTGCCAGACATTAAAAAAGTTCCGGAAGTGGAAGAACGTCTACGTAAGGCCGTGGCCGCAGCCGGATTCCCATTGATGGAAAAGGAAGCCAACCCTTTCTTTATGAAATTTGATCGCGTTGCCGGCGAATCTTGGACAGGACAAAAGATCGACGTGACCACCTGGGAGGATGAAACCTCATTTTTAAAATGGGTAGTGCAGTTGTTAACAGCGCTGACTTTCTTTTTAATCCTAATTCTGACTATTGTCGTAGTGATTGGTTTGATGAACACAATCTGGATGTCTATCCGGGAACGTACAGCTGAAATTGGCACACTTCGCGCAATCGGACTACAGAAACGCCAAGTTTTTATCATGATTCTGCTAGAGTCTTTCATTCTATCGGTAATAGGAACCTGTGTGGGTGGTTTATTGGGATTTGTTTTTGGAATCGCACTAAATTTAATGAAGATCCCCTTAAATTCCGATGCGCTGCAATTATTTTTTATGTCTAATCACTTAACATTTTCGGTTTTATGGTCGCAATTTTTCTTCGTATTTTTT
>JAYVAZ010000433.1:0-3716 GCA_043750675.1 Pseudobdellovibrionaceae bacterium
CGAAATTATTTGCCGCCGAAGAAGACGAAGAGCCATTGGAACCGTTAGACTGGTTATGTTGGGCCATGTAATACTCCTGATGATTCACATTAGCAGTTGATTAAGAGAAATAAGCATAGCAATATTTCGGCTCTAAGAAAAGCCTAAAGCAACGGCAAAAGACTGTGCAAAAAGGCGAACAAAAAGGATAGTATAATGACTCGACAAATGGTCCTAATCCGGCACGGAGAAAGTTCTTGGAATAAAGAAAATCGTTTTACTGGTTGGAAAGATGTGGATCTTTCGGAAACAGGCCTCATTGAAGCTGAAGAAGCAGGCAAAACTTTAAAACTGTTGGGATTTAAATTTGACCATGCGTATTCTTCAGTTTTAAAAAGAGCCATGCGCACTCTTTGGATGATTCAAGACCAAATGGACTGCCTTTGGCTACCAGTGACAAGAAGCTGGCGCCTAAATGAAAGGCATTATGGCGATCTGCAAGGTTTAGACAAAGCCGAAACGGCTGCGAAACATGGAGAGGCACAAGTTAAAATTTGGCGCCGAAGTTATGACACCCCTCCGCCATTGTTAGGTTTTGATGACCCACGCCATCCGCGTTTTGACGAACGATATAAAAATGAAGATCCTCGAATTCTACCTTGCGGCGAATCTTTAAAGGACACCGTTGCTCGTTTTTTACCTTTTTGGGAAAGTGACCTTCATCCTGCGTTGAAACAAAATAAAAAAATACTGGTTGCGGCGCATGGAAATTCCATTCGTGCGCTGATTCAACATTTGGAAAAACTTTCGGCAGCTGAAATTATGGAAGTAAATATTCCCACCGGAATTCCCTTGATGTACGAGTTGGACGATAGCGGAAAAGTTCTTAACAAAAAGTACCTGGGCGATGAAGGCACAATCAATGCGGCCATCGACAAAGTAGCCGGGCAAGGAAAAGCAAAAAAATAAATGAAGACGTCTGCTTCAAACATACTTTTTTATAATATAGGTCAGTTACTGACATTACGAAAATGTTTTAAAAAACAGGGCCGGCTGATTAACGAACTCGATTTAGATATTATTTCTGATGCTTATTTAGTGGTTTCCAAAGGCAAGGTAATTTGGATTGGTAACAAATCTGAATTTAAAAAAGCCAAAATTATGATTTCTAAAAAAATCGATTTAAAAGGTCGAAATGTTTTGCCGGCTTTTGTGGAAAGTCACACGCATACGGTGTTTGCGGGTGACAGGGCCGATGAATTTGAAATGCGCCAGCAAGGCGCCAGTTACCAAGAAATCGCCGCCGCCGGCGGCGGAATTCAATCCACGATGAAAAAAACCCGAGCGATTTCCGAAAAAGAATTAATTCAAGAAACTATAGAAAAGATTAATAAATTTGTTCGCCAAGGCGTGGGAACTTTGGAAATTAAAACCGGTTATGGTTTAACCTTTAAGGAAGAATTTAAACTACTAAAAACTATTTATAAACTTAGAAAAACTTCACCTATTTTTATTCAGCCGACTTTTTTGGGTGCACATGCGGTTGCTCCCGAATATGGAAGTGCTAAAGACGCCTTAAAGCAGTTATCGGTTGGCTGGAAAGAACTGGCTAAATTAAATCCTAAACCGATTATTGATATCTTTATTGATAAAGGTTTTTTTGAACCGGAAGAAAGTTATGAATATTTGAAATCAGGTAAAGATTTAGGTTTTCCGATAGCGGTTCATGCAAACCAACTCAGCGAAGGCAAGGCCTGCGAAGTGGCAGTTAAAATCGGCGCCTTGTCTTCCGGGCATTTAATTAAATTATCAGACTCACAAATTTCACTACTGGCGAAATCGGAAGTGACTTGCAGTCTCTTGCCCACAGCTGATTTGTATTTGAAATGTGATTATCCACCGGCAAGAAAACTTTTAGATCAAGGGGCAAGGGTCGCTTTGGCTACTGACTTTAACCCCGGAAGTTCGCCGACACAGGATTTGGCATTGGTGGGCGTACTAGCGCGACTAAAAATGCAAATGTCGTTGCCCGAAGTTATCTCTGCGTACACTGTAGGTGGTGCCTATGCTTTGGGCCTTGAAACGCAAAAAGGCCACCTCGATATTTCTATGGATGCTGATTTTATAGTCACATCTAAATCTTGGAAAGAGCTGTTTTATTGTGCAGGTGACATGTTCATTGAAGACATGTTTGTTTCAGGTCTTAAGGTTAGCTTAAATTAATTACATGTGTTATTTTATCTTCTATTTCTGTCAATTTCTTAAAAAAGATTGATTTTAGTCCTGAGTATTTTCTAGTCTAAGGGCAGTAGATGTTCTGTTAAATAATAATTGCAAAGGATTGCGCCCATGAAGGGAACTTATTCGACGTTGATGCATTCGAAATTTTTTAATCCGGCTTTTAATTCAGCTATTTTTGACGGCCCAATTAGAATTTATTTTGCTCAGTTTCAGGAGTCGATGGCTTTAAAAATATACTTTCAGCTGCAGCAGAATTATACAGATCTAGTTGCTGCTGCAAAAAGTATTTCAAAAGAAACCAATCAAACGATTTTAGTGATGTTATACCCAAATACCGAAAGTTTTAAAATGTCTTTCGAGGGAGAAAATCCCGGATCGATTCAAACCGACTATTTAAGCGGTGACTCGGTTATCGGCGTTAATGGGCCAGTAGATGACTTACATCTTCCGGTAATCCTAAATCAAATTAAAGCCTCGATAGAAGAGTGGAAGCAAGCGGCTCCTCATCCTATGGAAATGAATCTATAATTATGCGATCAGCTCGGTCTTCTGAGTCTGGTCAAATTGTCGTCGAATATGTATTGTTATTGGCAATTTCGGTTTCTATTGCCGTAATCGTTGTCTCTCAGCTGGTAAAAAGGGATCCCGATAATCCAGGTGCCTTGATCAGTAAGTGGGTGCAAATACAGCAAGCCATCGGCAAAGACCTCCCGCCTTAACTTAAGTGCAAAAAAAAAGGGGAGTCAGATAACCCCCCTTTTTTTTCGGAATTAAAAATTAAGAATTACGGTTGGTTGTTTAAAGTACCCCAGCAAGCTGTCTTAAGAAGTGCAATTTTACCTTTTTGTAAGGCTCTGAAGCCTTCTAATGCACCTTCAGCACGTGAATTATCTGTATCTTTGCAATTTGCACTTTCTGGAAAGTATTTTTCACAACGATAGTGTTTTTTGAAATCATCAGCTTTAGCACGGCCCATTTTACCTTCTTGCTCTGCGATTTCAGACTTACATTTTGCATCAAACTTAGCTTTGATAGCATCTTTAGCCGCTTTTAAATGCTCACAACCGTCAAGAGAGATCATGCCTAAAGTTACAGTTGCATCTAAAAGCCTTACCCGAGTGTCTTCGCCTTGAGCAAATTCTCTATCTGCCGTTTGATCTAACTCCATCAGCGCAGTTTCAAATTTCGCGCAACGAGTTTCAGCTGGAGTTCTTGCTGCAGCCATAGATGTACTAGCAACAAAAGTCATTGCTAAGACAGACATTAAAATAGTTTTCATTGTATCTCCTTATTAATTTGGTTTATGTCTTTTTGACACTTAAATATTTTGCATTAGGAATTGTCATTTCTGATACTAAAAAAACATGATGCTGGACGGCTATAAACGCCACGCTTCAAATTTGTGATCGAACCAAAAGTTTTGGTTAAGGCTTCCTAAAAGTTGCAAGAGTAAAGACCAGGAGTTTCTTTATTTCAACCGTGTTTATTTCTTTACT
>JAYVAZ010000434.1:0-1888 GCA_043750675.1 Pseudobdellovibrionaceae bacterium
ATCAAATTAACAAACTAAAATCGTTCTAATATCGACACATTTCGCTTCAACATAGTGTCTTTTAATATGATTCAATTCGGTAACCACTTGGACCACAAATAGGCCCTTGTAAAAAAGATCTTCATTAGAATCGGCCTTAAGCAAATAAAACAGCCCTTAGCGTTGGAACAGCCATCGCATCAGCATCCTAGTCGGCGCCATTTAGGTTAGCCCAATTGTAGAACGTATTGTCGCTGCTGGAACGTTTTGAGGAGATAGAAATGAAATTGAAAACTCATTTGTTGGGTGCCGCTTTTATAGTTTCGACTATTGGTCTAAGCACCTTTTCAACTGCTTCTTTAGCACAAACTATAATCCCTGCTACTACCCCGGCCGCAGCTGCGGTTTGGCCGGGATCTTTGACTTTCCCTCACGCAGCGATGCGTTTGGCAAAAACCGGTGAACTCAATGCAAAAAAATTCGAAGCGGCTGGATTCCTGATTCAAAAGGACACTAATGGACAAACCTTATTGATCGAAAAGGCCAGTGGACTAATCGCCGGTCGTATTATCCTAGCCGATATCAAAGAAGTCTATGAGTGGGCTGATAAAGACTACAACGAAGTATGGGTTAGCAATGGCCAAATCTCTGCGGAAGACTTACTGATTTCAATTAATGAACCGGGGCAAGTTGCCGGCAAAGGTTTTTACGTTTCACTAGATAATTCGGACAGCATTTCTTACGGTCGATATTTAACGACTTTTCATCCGCAGCGGGCCGTTGTCATTTTGGAATACACTCAAAACG
Organism: Pseudobdellovibrionaceae bacterium; assembly: GCA_043750675.1. GTDB lineage: Bacteria > Bdellovibrionota > Bdellovibrionia > Bdellovibrionales > Bdellovibrionaceae > JAYSSX01. Next base: position 787 of record JAYVAZ010000434.1, read on the forward strand.
TAGCCGATAAATTCGGTAACGATACTGCTTATGTCTTGAACCTGGCCAAAGCCGGAATCCATGCCCTGCGCTGGGATGGTTACAATTCTAACTGGCTGAGCATAATTCATACTCAGGTTTTACAAAAACCAGGAGGTATGACCCAATCCATTTTTGACAGTCTCGTTCTTAAAATGGGCCGCGAAACCATAAAGGGATACACCGCCGCGGAATATCAGATGCAATTCGCTGCAAACGATCCCGCTAACGTCGCCTTAAAAAAACTTTACGATGGAAAAGACCTTACCCTTGATGAATTAAAAATGGTTAGCATTAATTCCATTGGCGATGATCTAGTGATTGTAAAAAATTACCTCTCAGCAATTAGTAATCTTTTAAAAGCAAACTTGACCCAAACGGAATTAACAGAATATTTCAATTTAGTTCGCACTGCTTTCCAAAATTCAGCCGGAATTGACGAACTGAATGACCTGTTACCAGCCGAGTGGTTAGCCCCCACCTATAAAGGTAAAGCCGCCGTTTATGCCTCTGTATTGGAGAACTTTGACTTCAGAACTATTTTGGCCGGAGAAAAATCTCCCAAAAGTATAAAATCCTTTTCTGATTATGCCGCCAAGGTGAAAGACCGACTGAAATCAATTGATCTAAAATCAATTAATTCCTATCAGGATCTTTTTGCGGCTACTGAAAAAGTTTATGCGCAAAAATTAAACTATGATTTGTATATAGGACAGAAGGAAATTGATTCCCGAACTAATTTGGTAAATATTTCCGAATATAAGTCTTCTTTGTCGAAGGCCACCGCAGACGAAATCGATGCTGCCTTAAGTACGCCTTCGACTTTGGACGAAGAAGGTTATAAAAATGTCTGCCGCAAAGTTATTGGAGAACTATTATCCTTTATTCTTTCCAATCCAGAAAACCCCCTGCCGCTAAAATATGCTAACGCTACCTATCCGATAAAACTTTTTCAGCGCGCTACCTTTATTAGTTCTAGCAAATTAACAAAAACCCAGAATTTTAATTTACAAAAAATGATGTTTGACACTTTGTATACTAAATTTGATTTGAAAGCCGAATACCTAATCCCCATTAGAAACGT
>JAYVAZ010000435.1:0-1942 GCA_043750675.1 Pseudobdellovibrionaceae bacterium
TAGGTTTGAATTTATATACTTTTCCCTGATCTGATTTGAACAAACGAACAACGCCTCCAAGATCGGTAGAAGTTTGATCACTGGCTGTCATAAAAAACAAATCACCATTGGGCAGCGGAATTAAAGGACAGTTGATAAAACAAAAACCGTATTTGAAGTTTTCAGCTAGGGCGCCATCTTCAGCCCCGCCACCACCGCCAATTAATCTCTGAATAGTATTTTCATTCAAATCGATTCGACGAATAGTATTGCTGTCAGAAACAAGAATTCGGTCTTGATAATCCAGTGCAATTTTAGCCAAATTATTTGATAAAGAAGCAATCCTTAGATCGCCATCAATTGTCGGCCCAGGCTTTATCGGCAATAAAACTTTTTGAACGCCATTCTCGGGCTCAACAATAATTAAGCCTCTTTGAGTATCTCGGAAAACAATTTGTCCTCGGGAAGTCACAACCAGCGTCTGTGGATCAGATTGGAAGTAAGAATTCGTATTATAATTAAAAAATATCGCTGCGGCCGCTGAACCCATCAACCCCGGATCCGTATTCCCTGCTAGATGAGAAAAACTCTTAGAGTTCATAGGCAAAGTAGTTACAAAAGTGACCTGACTGTTTTTATCCTTAACCCCTACTCTAATTCGGAAGTAAGGCGCACCCTCAATTCCATTTTCCCAGACAAAGCAGCCGGAAGAATGCACATTTAGATTACATGATCCATTCGCCGAATTTTTAAGATCTTTTTCAATTAGGCGATAAACCTTTTCGTCAGTCGTATAATATATTTCAATGGGGTTTGTGCCCAACCCACCCTTCGCTTCAATGACGTTCCAATTAATATAAAGCTTCTGTCCTTTTACCGTGACCAACTCCTCTTTCTTCGGTGGATAGGCCGAATCAAATTTGTTAGTAGCGAAAACATCTATCATTACAGGCGGAATAGGTGGATCATAATAAATTTGATTAAAATCGGTTCCCTTCGTCCCCACACCGGAAGCGGTCAAAGAAGTTTTATTTCCGGCTTGGTCCATTGCAAACCCGTAGACCCGATATTTTCCTTTAATAAACCCTAATAAATAAGGCCAATCGACGGCTTCAAAATTTTTAGTCTCGGATTTTTTATAAAAATTTGCTGGAACCCAACAAGAATCACTATCCAAGGGCAGTTTTGGATTGGACTTAAAACAAAATTTTGTTACTGGCGACCACTTGTCCACGACGGAAACCTGCAATTTTGTATAGTTTAAGTGGGTTGGGTCTAACCCACTATTTATAGTTAAAGCTTTAAACTGGGAAGGCTGTGTATCCAAAATAAAGGTTCCATTAAGCATTACGGTTTCTTTATCATTTTTAACAAGAACCTCTATGAAAAGACTTTTTATTCCATCCTTGCTGCCATCAGAGGCGTATTCTTCAAGGAAACTAAAATCGAAAGTCTGGGCGTAAGGAACCCAAGGCTTCTTAATCAATCCAGCTTGTGAAGATGAAAGTCGCATCGATTGAAACTCGGCACCTGTGTCTTTCTTTAAGCTTGAAAGATCCAATTTAACTGGAACATGCGACTCCCGTGTTGCCTTGCCATCGTTGATGACCAACGAAGAAACCGAAGAAGCTTGCTGTAAAACATTGTAGTCGTAATTGTAACCGACCCTTTGGCAATTAGTGTATAATATAAAAACCGCAGTTAATAAAAGCCCACTCCGAAGCCAACGATTCCTTATCACTTTTCTATTAAAAAAAAGATTCACATTTCCCCCGCGCGCCTTGACGTCTTCTTATCGGAACGAGAAGATTATATCATACCAAAAAAAGACTAAATTCTGATTTCTTTAGAAAAAATAGGATTGGAGCGCGTTTACCGGGAAATAATGTTACCGGGAACGTACCAAAAAGCGACGAAGGAAGTAGTGTTTCAAAACTAGACGAAAGTTCTGCTTCAATCGATA
>JAYVAZ010000436.1:0-4999 GCA_043750675.1 Pseudobdellovibrionaceae bacterium
TTCTTAGGTGCTGGTTTTTTAGTTACTTTTTTAGCAGCGGGTTTCGCGGCCTTCTTAGGTGCTTTTTGAGCAGCCTTTTTTGCCGATTTTTTAGTAGCAGGCTTCGCGGCCTTTTTTGGAGCTGCTTTTGTTTTTTTAGCTGATTTTTTTGCGCCCTTTTTTGGAGCTGCCTTTTTAGCTGCTTTAGCTTTTTTCTTTGCCATTTTTCCCCCGGAAGTTAGTTTTAACAACTTTCTAAGACTAACGAAATTTCAGGGGAAAAGACAATTATTTTTTACCACTTAATATGGTTATCTATAAATACGGCAAGTTCTGCTGGCAACTGTGCCGCTATGTAGAAACCTCCGGCATAGGGGTCTTTAGTCCCGATAATACCAATGCTACCTACTTTATGAGTTTGCGGTTCATCCATAATGTCCTCAACATATTCAAACGGAATATCCAGTTTTGGAGTTTCTACGAATGCTGCTGCGGCGTTTACTCCTATGAAAATATGAATTTTATAGTCTGGTCTGCCTGGGAATGCGACACCAAATCCCGCACCTTCGCCGGCAGGGAATCCAGGTAATGGATCACCATTAGGTAATGAAACGGTTGGTAAAAAACTAGCACCTTTAATGAGGTATTTTAAAGGAACCTTAACGGCTAGAACTTTTGTTCCGTCAGCTTCCTTAACCGTAATTAATTCCACACCCTTTAGTTCAGGCAGTTCCGTTTTTACCATAGGCAAAATCAGTAGGGGAATTGGCGGGATCGGAAGTTTCATTATGAGGGCTTGATTTGCTTTATCAATTTCAACAACCAAACGGCCATTGTTATAACCTTGAGCAATACCTGAAAAGTCTATGGGTTTAAGAGGGTCGTCCCCCGTTCCGGTACCACATGTACTGCACTGAGTATTGTTACTCGATGAAGTCGATTCAGTTTTGAATCCCTTACTGCATGAAACAGTCAGTGCAATGCTTAAGAACATCATCGCTATTTTTGAAATTTGAGTCGTGTTTTTCATCGGTCCTCCTTCGCCTGCATGACTCACATTTTTGCGCGAGACTCTGCAGATTTACTATCTACCTACTTACCCTGTCGGCAGAACTTCGAATTACTTTAGGTTAAGTATTTGATTTTATTGAACAAAACTTAGTCACTAAATGGTAAAAACCCTTCGGGCTTATAGCGTAAAAAACCCTTTGGGTTTATAGTGCAAAGTCCCTTGGATTTTCATCGCAAAAAAACCCCGGGGTCTATTCAACCACCGGGGGAGTATCAACAACTGATTGGGCATCAGTTGTTTAATTTTGATTATTAACAGATTCGGGTTTAGCCAATTAGTTTTAATGCTAATTGATTGACCGAGTTCGCTTGCGCCAATGTTGAAGTACCGGCTTGTAACAAGATGTTGTTTCTTGTCATTTCAGAAGAAGCCATAGCCACATCAGTATCACGGATTCGTGAATTTGCTGCGCTCATGTTCTCTTCTAATACACCTAAGTTATCAGTCGTTGACGTTAAACGATTTTGTAAAGCTCCTAAATTAGCGCGCATTCCGTTTACATTATCTTGAGCACCGTCTAATAATGTTAAGGCTTCTTGTGCACCCTCTTTAGAAGTATAGTCCAAACCCTCTAATCCCAATGCATCTAAAGCCGCATTGTTTCCTGATGGATCAAATGAAATTCTATCTTCTTCTGCATTGTTGAAAATACCAATTTGGAATTCAAAGACAGGAGACGAACCATCTAATAAATTTGTTGTTCCCCATTTTGTAGAAGAAGCGATACGTTGAGTTTCTGCTTTTAACTGTTGAACCTCTTTATCAAGAAATCCACGTTCAACGCTTCCTACGGTATCAGAAGCGGCCTGGATACCTAACTCTCTTAGTCGAGTTACGATATTTCCAATTTCATTCAAACCACCCTCTGCTGTTTGTACCATTGAGATACCATCATTAGCATTACGGTTAGCTTGACGAGCTGATCTGATTCCGGCTTTCAATTTTTCTGAAATCGCTAAACCTGCAGCGTCATCTGCCGCAATGTTGATACGGCTTCCCGAAGCCAATTGTGCCATACTTTTGCTGATCATTCGCTGACTGCCTACCAAGTTTCTTTGTGCATTAATTGCACTCATGTTTGTCGATACTCGCATTCCCATTTTATTTTCCTTTGTTAAATTTAATAACTTTTAATTTTTAATTTCATTTTTAATCTCCTCCGTGTTTTAAATCTCTCGTCGTTGAGAGTGGCTATCCTTGCCTACTGAATCACGGCCTTGGTGTGATCCTTAGATACAGGCCTTGAATATTACTTATATTCAATTTTTGTTTTCGTCCGTGAAGGCCTCCTTTCAAGTTGTCGAGGGTTAATCCCTCTGATGAATCCTTCATCTTGTTGTATCTTCACGCTGTCAAATGCGTGACAGAGGACTAATCGACAGGTGCGACTTTAAATTGACAGGACTGTAGGCTTGAAATGACTGATTAAGTCTAAATTTAGACCAAAGCATGATCCAGTTACGTCGTGGAGATTTGGCCTTCAGTCTGGATTTCCAGACTTTCCGATAGTAATCAAAGTAAAAAAACCTGGGTTTCAGAGGAGAAAACCGAAAATAAATTTAAAACATTTTTTTGACGGATCGAATTTTTGACTGATGTAGCCTTCGGGGGAACAAAGTTTAGCAATGTAGCCTTCGGCTGAACATTGTAGATTCAAGCGGAACAAATTGATTAGTCGATTTCCATAAATCGACAAATAGCAACCTTGCCAGTCGTCTCATACGAATGAACTTGATAACTTTGTCGATGCCATTTTGTCCAATATCCCAAGGTACAACTTTCATTTTCAACTTTGAAGTGAGTACACTCTTCACAGGACATGGGCATTTTGTATTTCAGGTAATCGCGCGGGTTAATCGCATCATGTTTGATAGTGACGCTGGGTTTTTTCGGAGTCAGTGCTCCATTTTTTAAACTGGGAATAAACTTTTCTGAGTTCATTAAGTAGTTTCTATAGGTAATAGGAATAAATGTAAACCAGGAATCAGAATAAATCGAACTCTAACTTGATCAAGGCATTTTTGCCGAAATGCTAAAGGAATTTGAAAATTCGCAAGAATAACACTTATTTTAAAGCTAATTTGCGCTCTCGAAATATATATTTAAAAGCAAAAATTAAAAATGGAGAAAGTTTTTATTGACACTTAGTTTTGATCTCTAATCTTTGCGCCGTTAAAACTCTTGAATGCTTTTTGAAATGACCGAATAAAAAATATTTTTCTGCGCTGCTACTGCAGCGTCTGTAAGGTGGAATTGGATTTTCAAGGGGACGTCGTACAATATAAAAATCAGTGTTAAAAACCCGTGATAGAGTCTTGTTTACTTAAGGAGACTTGTATGAATTTAAAAAATCTTTCTAATGTTCAATTGCATCAGCAAACTCAAATGACAGCAGAAAAAGAGCGTTTAACGACGATCGAACTTTTATGGCACCTTCGTGAAAATGAAAAACGAATGCTGTATGCGCAAATGGGATACCGTGATCTTAAAGAGTATTGCGTAAAAGAGCTTAAACTTTCCGAAGGCAGTGCTTGGCGTAGAATAAGTGCGATGCGATTGTTACAAGAGATTCCAGAGATTGAAACAAAAATTAAATCGGGAGATCTGAATATAACCCAGATTAGTATGGCTAGGGCGCACTTCCGGGAAGTGAAGGTATCAAATTCTGAAAAACACGAGATTCTGTTTGCGTTGGAAAATCAATCAACTCGCACCACGGAACGAATTCTTGCCGAAAATAGACCTGAAGACCTTATTGCTAACCCAGAGGTCATCGAAAAACCTTTGCGTGGCCAAAAGCTGGAGGTAACTTTGATTTTGGATGAGTCTCTGCAAAAAGAGCTGGAAGAAATTCAGATTCTTCTAGGTAAGACGTATTCAAAATTGGAACTGCTAAGAATGTTAGCTAAAGAGAAGTTACAAGTGCTGAAACAAGATTTAAACAAAAAACGAAAAGCAGAAGCGCCGGTGGTGCGCAATGCGCAATCAGCGCCGAATGAAAATTCCACGCAATCACGGTACATATCTCGCGGTAAATTAAGCGAAATCAAGAGGCGAGACCAGCACCATTGTCAGTTTCTAGAGCCTCTAACTGGGCGACAATGTTCAGCTCGAACTTATTTACAAGTTGAACATAGGACTCCCTATGCTAAAGGTGGGCTAAGCAATCTTGAAAATCTTCAGTTACTTTGTTCAAATCACAATCGGCTTCGCGCGGTTCAACAATTTGGTAAACCAAAGATGAAAGTCTATGTGCCTCAGATAAAGTGATCTTTTACAGTTTGCTCATGGGAAAGGGTCGGTCTTAATAGATAAGTATTAAAATTGTCCTATTGGCCAAAAAGCGTTTGGTTTTGACACGTGTTTGATTCCCATTTAAAATTGATTTTATTTTACGGAGATCGTGCTTTGTTAAAGTTTCAACATTTCGTTTTACTGATTTATTTATTAATGTTTCCTTTGTTTGCTCGGGCAGATGCCGTAAGCAGAGGAGGGCTGGTTGGTTTTATTGCTGTAATTTTAGGTGTGTTCTTTATTATAGGAATTGGCATCTTTTACTTATTCCGTTTTCTCCTTGAAAAAATGAGATTTTCGAACGGTCGTAAAAACATTTCTAGCGCTATCATTACAGTTATTAGCACATTAGTACTCTTTTTTGCGACGCTCGGTTTTTATGGTGGATGTCTAAACGTCGGATCAGTTTGTATACCCTAATCGTGATTGAAGGTAATCCTTCAAAACCACTTCTTTTTGACCTGCAAGCGCTTCCTAAACGTGAGCATTTGCCAGAAAGTTCGAACTATTGCTGAATTTCTTTATTTATAGTTATTTTTGCTCAATATTTAATGAAATCGCGTTTACCGGGAAATAATGTTACCGGGAACGTACCAAAAGGCGACGAAGGAAGTAGTGTTTCAAAACTAGACGAAAGTTCTGCTTCAATCGATA
>JAYVAZ010000437.1:0-8045 GCA_043750675.1 Pseudobdellovibrionaceae bacterium
CTACCTACGCTCAATATATTCAAGCTGTAAATGTCGGTGGGACCGCAACTAAGGAGTTGGTATTTAATCCTTATGGCGGCAACGTCGGTATAGGAACGACAACTCCATCCACGCCCCTGGAGGTGAATGGTGACATTTCCCTAACCAAGGGTGCTGCTCGAACAATTGCTGTCAGAGATGCGAGTGCAGCCAGCGGTGATTCGTTAACTATAAAAAGTGGCTCTGCAACTACTGGGTTTCCATTTAACGGCGGCGATATCTCAATTAGTTCAGGTGCTGGACGCTCTTCTGGCATTGGTGGAAGTATCTATATTAATGCAGGGGCTGCTGGTACCAATGGAAATATCGTTTTAGGAAATGTGACTGGAAACGTCGGTATAGGAACGACAACTCCCTCTAATCTTTTAAGTGTTGCGGGTAATGCTGATTTTTCAGGAGATATCTTTTTTGCCGCGGGCTCTGATCGTAATATTCGTGTCGATCCCCCATTAGCTGGAAATGGCTCTAAGTTAATTCTGACTGCTGCCAGCTACGGCGGTATGGGAGGGTCAGGCGGAAATGTTGAGATTGGTGGTGGAGATGGCACAGTGACAGGTGGAGATATTGTACTTTCTGGCGGGGTCGGTGGAACCGATGGTGATATTCTCCTTGCGCCTACCAACGGCAGCGTCGGCATAGGAACGACTTCGCCAGCCGCGAAGTTAGATGTTAATGGTACTGTTTCATCGGCTGCTTCGATCGAAGGTATTGCAGCTTATGTAAATAGTACCGCCGCTTATACAATACCAGATACGTCAGTAAATGTTAGACGAATTACGGCGACCGCCAACACGACAATTACACTTCCAGCATTTACAGCGACGGCGACCCGGGTTTTTACGATAACGATTTTTATTAAACAAGATGCAACGGGAGGTCGTACTGTTTCGTGGGCTGGGACTGGTGGGGCTACAATTAAGTGGGATTCTGGTGTGTCTCCCACGATCTCAACAACTGCAAACAAAATTTCAATTATACAACTTACTAAGCCGTCTGATGAAGCCGTTTGGTATGGTTCATTAGTTTGGAGAGAGGACTAATCGATGAAACTCTTTATCCTGTATGTTTTTTTTATATCAGTGTGTATTCCGAATGTAGTTAGCGCAATTGGATCAAAACCACTGCAGCGATCTAAAAGAGCGAATGTCTATTTGTTTATGGGAGCCCCGGATTTTTACTATACGTTGGACACATACATAGTGACTTTTAAAAATGCTGGCAGATTAAAAACCCAGACAATTGTAACGACGTTACCTGCGGGTCCGTTTACTATAACCCAGGATAATTGTGTTGGTGTGCAGCTTGCTTCCGGTGCAACTTGCGACATTACAATTACGTATAATCATCCCGGGACTTATCCACAATCGCGAATTTTAAAAATCTCAGGAGCAGGTTTTTCAGTCGAGGCATACATAGGATCGTGCGATCCTATGCTATGTTAAAAAAAAGCCTATTCAAATAAACTATCCAATTTTTTAACGATCTCATCCGATAAAGTGACCTTCATCGCTTTCAAATTTAAATCCAACTGTTCTAGGGAAGTGACACCCAAAATCACCGAAGAAACCGCTGGCTTTTTTAATAGCCAAGCCAAGGCCAATTCGGCGCGGCTGATTTGCAAACGATCTGCAAGTAGTTTCATTGCCTTAACTCGTTCAACATTTTTTTCCGTCATAAAAGTATCTTTTAGCCATTCGATTTTTTGCAATCGACCTTCGGCTTTGGCGTTGTCGTATTTCCCTGTCAACATTCCACTGGCTAGGGGACTCCAGGTAACGGTTCCCATTCCTAATTGCTTTACAGTTCCAGCAACATCATTTTCAAATTTCTCGCGAACCAAAAGATTGTACTGTGGTTGTTCCACGATCGGTTTGTGATATCCCCCATCACTACAGATTCGGTGGGCCGCTTTCATTTGTTCGCCTGTCCATTCGCTGGTGCCCCAATATAGAATTTTACCCTGGTTAACAAGATGGTCCATGGCACGAACCGTTTCTTCTAAAGGGGTTTCCTCGTCGTAGCGATGACAAAAATAAAGATCTAAATAATCGGTACCGACTCTTTTTAAACTCTTCTCGCAAGATTCGATCAGATGTTTTCTAGATAGGCCACGGTCATTGACATCTTCGCTCATTGGCCAAAATGCTTTACTGGTTATAACTAATTCATGCCTAGGAAAATTCTTAAGAACTTCACCCATTGCTTTTTCGGATTCGCCTTTTGCGTAAATATCAGCAATATCAAAAAAATTAATTCCGGCCGCAAACGCCTTGTTGATAATATCGCTGATAATTTTTGGATTGTTAACTGAACCACCAAAGGTCGTCCAACCTCCCAAACCAAATGCCGAAAGTTTTAAACCTGATTTTCCTAATGGTCGGTACTGCATGGATGAGTTATACATGCGAATAATCTCGCGCGCCGGCGAGGATCAGTCAATCAGATATCTGCTCTGTTATCGGGTATCAGTTGTCGGGTATCAGATGTCAGATCGGGATATCAGACACCCGATATCAGATATCCGTATGTTTACGCTAGTAAACATACTAGTGAACATAGCCGCCGCCGACAGCCTGATTAATCTGCACTTTGCGGTCTTGATTGCTGATTACAGTATCATGTATTTCAGCTAATGTTTTCAGCAATTTTTCTTTGGCTAAACGAATCGCTGTGAAGATATCTTCATGCACAGCTTCTTCTTCTAGTTTGGTTTCGCCTTCCGATAACGCTATCGAAATTCGATGCATTTTTTTAAGTGTCTTAGGATTGTATTCTATGCCTTCTGCCTCAAATTTAGAAATTAACTTTAGAGGATCTTTAGCAATGACTAGGCAAAGGGTTTCTGGAGTCGAATACGGCTCAAATTCAGCGATGATTTGATAGATATAGGACTTCACTTCGGGCGATACGTCGTCTAATTCGACCTGTTGTTTAAAGGGGGTTTGCATGTAGGCCTCATTTCCCGTTCTGGGAAAACTTCTGTAGAGAGCACAGAAGTTGTTCATTTATTATAGCATGATAATGATTAATTTTAGGTCAAGTCGCGTCCAGATTTTCAGATAGTTTTTATGTATTTTAATAATCTATTCAATGCGTTGAAAGCCACGCTCCTGGCCTTTTGTATCAAAATGAGATTTTGCAAGAATTTGTTTTTTCTGCCATAAATTATCCTTATGGGAATAAAAATGCATCCGTCATGGCTAAAATATTTAGAATCAGAATTTGAACAAGATTATATGAAAGAATTAAAATCTTTTTTAAAACAAGAAAAAGAAACCAAAAAACATCTCTTTCCTAAAAGCGCAGATATTTTTGCCGCGTTCGAAGCGACTCCGCTAAACAAAGTAAAAGTTGTTATCATAGGACAGGATCCTTATCATGGGGCTGGGCAAGCCCATGGATTAAGTTTTTCGGTTCCCGAAGGCGTCCCGTTTCCACCTTCTTTAAAAAATATTTTTAAGGAATTAAGTGCTGATCTAAATATTCCAGCACCGACTAATGGAAATTTGCTGAAATGGGCCAACCAAGGGGTCCTTTTACTAAACTCAGTCTTAACCGTGGAAGAGGGGAAAGCCGCTTCCCATCAGGGAAAGGGCTGGGAGCGATTTACCGACAAAGTCATCCAAGTCATCAATGAACATTGCGAAGGCGTGGTGTTTATTTTATGGGGTGCCTACGCACAAAAGAAGGCGGCGTATGTTGACCGTAAACGTCATTTTGTTATTCAAGGCGTACATCCATCGCCGTTGTCTTCGCACCGCGGATTTTTCGGTTCGAAACCATTTTCCCAGGTTAATCATTATTTAAAATCTAAACAAAAACCTGAAATCGACTGGTCACTCTAAAAGCTTACCCACGTATTAATAACTGAACTTTTTGAAGTTCTGCGTTCATTGCTGTGGGTTTTGCACGGCGACACCACCAGGTGGTGCTGCAGTGCAAGTGACCTAATCAGTACAGGCAAGTGATTTGTATCAAACAGGTGTGTTGTCTTAGGGCCTTATCAGGTCGCTCTTAATGGCTGAAAATTAAAATTTAAGGTTGCGCAGACATGCGCTACTTATTTTTTATAGTTGCTCTCTTCCTAAGCTTGTTGTTTTATCAACCAGCGAGTGATTTAAAAATTCCATCTGCTGCGTTGGAAGGCTTAAAAAATCCCTACGACGTACCTAACGTACGCCTTCGTGCTTTTTCAAACCTTCCGCCTTGCATCTGGTAATTTTAAATCACTCGCCAAAATCTTTTAATAGGAGCCACCATGAATAGCTTTCGTTTTTTAGTCTTAGGTTTTATGATTTTAGCTAATCAAAGTCTTTCCGCTAAGACTTTTATTTATTGTTCCGAAGGCAGTCCCAGCACATTTAGTCCAATGCTTGCATCAGATGGAACAACTTTTAACGCCAGTTCTAGCGCGGTTTTCAATCGTCTGGTTGAATTCAAAGGCGGAACAACTGAAATTCAACCAGCCTTAGCCGAATCTTGGAGTACCGACAAAAGCGGTTTAATATTTACTTTCAAATTAAGAAAAGGTGTTAAGTTTCAAACCACAGCTTATTTCACTCCGACGCGAGAATTAAATGCTGACGATGTTTTATTTACTTTTAATCGCCAACGTCAAAAAAATCATCCTTACAACAAAGTAAGTGGTGGCGGTTACGAATACTTTGAAGGAATGGAAATGTCTAAGATCATTAAAGACATTAAAAAAGTTGATGACTTAACAGTTCAGTTTGAACTTTCGCAAAAAGAAGCTCCGTTTTTGGCTAACCTAGCAATGGACTTTGCAAGTATTGCATCGGCTGAGTACGCTGATAAAATGGCTGCGGCCAAAACGATGGAAAAATTTGATACCTTACCAGTAGGTACCGGGCCTTTCGTTTATGAGAGTTACCAAAAAGATACGACTATCAAATACAACGCAAACCCAACCTACTTCCGTGGCAAACCAGCGATTGATAAATTAGTATTTGCGATTACTAAGGACCCCAGCGTAAGAACGCAAAAATTAAAAGCCGGAGAATGTAATTTAATTGCGGAACCAGCCCCAGCCGATATCGAGCAACTAAAAGCCAATAAAAAAATCATCGTATCGGAAAAAGAAGGGTTGAATGTTGGCTATTTGGCATTCAATACCGAAAAGAAACCTTTTGATAATGTGTTAGTTCGTCAGGCAATCACACACTCTTTGAATCGTGGATCTTACATTAGCACTATTTACATGAATCGCGCTGTGGTCGCGACAAATCCGATTCCACCAACAATCTGGTCTTACAATACTAAAATCGTAAATGAAGACTACAATATCGCAAAGGCGAAAGAACTTTTGAAAAAAGCAGGTTTCCCGAACGGATTTGAAACGGAACTTTGGACTTTGCCGGTTTCTAGACCTTACAATCCATCGGGTAAAAAAATGGGTGAGTTAATGCAGGGTGATCTAGAAAAAGTAGGAATCAAAGTAAAGTTAGTCAGTTTTGACTGGCCAACTTATTTAGAAAAAGCCAAACATGGCGAACACCAAATGATTCAATTCGGTTGGACTGGCGACAATGGCGATCCAGATAATTTCTTTAACGTATTGTTAGGTTGTGCATCGGTTGAAGCCGGCAGTAATTATGCCCGTTGGTGTAATAAAAGTTTCAATGATCTTATTCAACAAGCCAAACAAACTAACGACGTGAAAAAACGTACTCAGCTGTACATGCAGGCACAGGAAGTTTTCAAAAAAGAAACTCCGTGGGCTACTTTGGCGCATGCTAAAGTTTATCGAGCAATGACTAAAAACGTAACGGGATATCAGATCAATCCTTTCGGTACTGAAAATTTCGAACACGTTGATATCAAGTAGATAAATAATAGAAATGTTTTTCAAGAAGTTACTTCAAATTATTCCCATTGTAATAGGGGCCACACTAGTGGCCTTCTTTTTAATTCGACTATTGCCGGGTGATCCTGTCACTAATCTATTGGGTGAACGTGGCGGGCGTCCCGAGGTCGTTGCCGAACTTCGCGAAAAATATGGTTTAGATAAACCGATTTTTTCGCAGTATCTGATTTTTGTTAAAAATAGTTTAACCGGTGAATGGGGATCTTCAATAGTTTCTAAACAACCGGTGTTGGAAGAATTTATTCCAAGGTTTATGGCAACGATCGAACTTTCTTTTTTTTCAATGCTGATTGCGGTTGGACTGGGAATTCCGTTAGGTGTGTTGGCGGCTACCTACAAAAATAAATGGCCCGACTATTTGGTTTCTTCGCTGTCTTTGATTGGTTATTCAATGCCGATTTTTTGGTGGGGCCTTATTTTAATTATTTTATTTTCGGTGCGCTTAAGTTGGTTTCCGGTTTCGGGAAGACTTTCAGTAGAATATGATGTGGTTTATAAAACCGGTTTGTATTTAATTGATGCTTGGTTTTCTCCAGAAAGTTTTCAAGTTTTTAAAAGTGCGATCAGACATCTGACCTTACCTAGTATAGTTTTAAGTACAATTCCGTTGGCGGTGATTGCCCGTATGACCCGCGCAAGTATGATTGAATGTTTAAACGAAGACTATATCAAGGCCGCCGTGTCGCGCGGAGTTTCTAAATGGAAAGTATATTATAAACACGCCTTAAGAAATGCTTTAATCCCGGTGGTCACCACCATTGGTATTATGGTGGGTACACTTTTAACTGGAGCGGTTCTTACCGAGACTATCTTTTCTTGGCCGGGGATCGGTAACTGGCTGGTGAAAAGCGTTGAAGCGCGTGATTATCCGGTGATTCAAATGGGAGTTTTGTATTTTTCCTTACTGATTATCGTGATTAATTTGTTGGTAGAGCAGCTGAACATAATCATTTATCCAAAACTCCGTTTGACTGCGAAAAAGGATTAAATGTTTTTCACCAATCTAAAATTATTCAAAAAAAATCGAGCCGCTGTTTTAAGTCTATTTATTTTAATGGCTTTTGTTTTTATGGCAGTCTTTCAGAATCAAATTGCTCCTTACACGGCACAGGAAATCCACGAAGTCACTTTTGCAAAGCCATTCTGGGATAATTCGACGGCTGCGCCTTCTGCAGATACTTCTGAACCCACAGCAATTCCAACGGCGCCACCTGTTGCTGCAGGGAAATTTCTGTTCGGTACTGATGACTTAGGCCGTGATGTTTTTTCCCGCATTATCCATGGATCTTCGGTTTCATTATTAATTGGATTTATTTCGGTTTTCCTGACTACTAGTTTGGGAATTATTCTGGGAGTCTTTTCCGCTGCCGGCCCAAATTGGCTAGATCAAACTATCATGCGATTAATGGATTTTATATTGGCCCTTCCTAGTATTTTATTGGCGATTTTAATTGTGGCTATTTTTGGAGTTGGTTTTTGGAATACGGTGGTTGCCGTGTCATTGGTCGCCTTACCGATAACGGTAAAGTTAACCCGAAACCAGGTCCAAGTAGAAATGAAAAAAAATTATGCCATTGCCTTGGATTTGATGGCTTCACGTTTTACCAGAAAATATTTTTTGAATATTCTCCCCAATTGTTTTGCTCCGATTTTAGTACAGGCCACTTTTAACTTCAGTGATGCCATTTTGAATGCCGCGGCCCTAGGGTTTTTAGGCCTTGGTGTGCAGCCACCTACTCCCGAATGGGGAACCATGTTGTCTGACAGCCGTCCCTATATCGAAAGTGCGTCTTGGCTGGTGACTATACCGGGGCTTTGTTTGCTGATAGTAGTTCTTTGTTTTAATATTCTGGCTGATGGCCTTCGTAATGTTTTAGATCCTAAAGAAAGACAAAGGTTATAGTGTTTCAAATTAAAAATCTTAATCTTTGGCTAAAAAACACCGAACCACAAATTCAGATTTTGCGTGATTTTTCGTTCGCCGTAGAAGAGGGGCAGACCGTAGCCCTAGTGGGGGAATCCGGCAGTGGAAAAAGTATATCCATGTTGGCTGCTACCCAGTTATTGGATAAAAAAGTTTTTTCCACCACCGGCAAAATATTGTATAAAGGCCAGAATTTAA
>JAYVAZ010000438.1:0-1767 GCA_043750675.1 Pseudobdellovibrionaceae bacterium
CTAATATCGACACATTTCGCTTCAACATAGTGTCTTTTAATATGATTCAATTCGTCGTAAGCGGACAATTTTAGGGCCTTGTCGATCTTTTAAACAGGACTTTACGGCAGGTAAGCGACAGCATCGTTATAACTGATTTTTTCGTTGGCTAATTTCCTGCTAAGGATTTGTGGTCCCAAAAATAAAGGAGAATTTATGAAACGCGAATTTAAGGCGAAGGTTTTCGCTGTGATTAGCATAACTATGGCCTTACTTGCTCTGCAAGCTAAAGCGGATGGTTTCGAAGATGTGAAATTTTCAGATACATTGACTAAAACGATAGGCGCCGATGAGGGCTTTATTTTGGTTGATAAGGAAAATAAAAACGTCTTGGGAAAATCATTTACCGTAATCGGCAGTCTAGATAAGAAGAACATGGCTTATATTTGTGAATTGGTCGGCGAAGATTCACGTTGTGGATTTATCAACGAAAAATTAGAAGTCGTGATCCCGTTAGAATACCGCGCGGTAACTTTATTTAATGGTAATTGGGCCGTTGCTTTGAAAACGACTGGTAAGTGGATATTTATTAACAGACAAAACAAGCAATCATTCCCGACTGAAGTGGATTCAATTGAAATTCCTTACAGTGACCATAGCGACTGGTCTGGAGATCCAGCTGATGATTTGGGAGCAGCGCAATCTTGTGAAAATAATTACAATTTGATTCCTGCGAAAATCGGTAAACGCACCGTACTAGTTAGAAAAACCGGCAAAATTTATCTTGATGAAAAAGCATCTTCTGTAGATTGTTCAACTTCAAAGACGATCTTGGTTTATAAACAGAATAATACAATGGTATTGATTAACCAAGTAACGAAGGCCCGCACCGTAATCAAGGTTCCCGCAAAGATGAGCCCAAGTTTTTCTGCACAATTAGGACAAGCGTTAGGTAACGATATCCGCGTTCCCGTTTGTACTAAAAACAAAGACATCTATGAACAAAAATGCGGAATCTCTGATGTTGCAGGAAAATTGATCGTACCGGCTGAATATGAAACAGCAGACATTTTGCCAAATGGTTTAATTGTATTAGGCAAAAAAATCAAAACCGGTTCAGGGAATTTGGATTTCACTTATAAATATGGTGTTATGGATAAAGAATTGAAATTGGTAAACGATTTTACATTAGATGACGCTCCAGACTTCGATGACGTCAGCGAAGGTTTAACAGCGATTATCCAAAATTCAAAAGTAGGTTACATGGACGATTCAGGCAAAATCGTAATTGCAGCGCAGTTTGATAACGAGATGCCTTTCTTGGATTTATCGATTGTTGGCGCTCCATTTAAAAACGGATTAGCCGTTATCGCTATTGGAAAAAAATTAGGCTACATCGATCATTCAGGTACAGTGGTTATTCCGGCTATCTATGACAACGCAGACTGGTTTTCTAATAAAGGAACTGCACACGTTACCCTTAACGAGAAACAATTCCTTATTAACAAACAGGGTGTTGTTGTTAAGAACTTGAAATAACAGGCAGCTAAAAAACTATTTAAAAACGGCGCAAAGTTTGAACTTTGCGCTTTTTTTTGTTTAAAATTAATCTTGCAAAAGAGTGATGAGAATTTCTTTTAATGATTCGATTTGTTTTTGACTCAAGTCCTTAAAAAATCGCTTTTCAGCCTGCAGCTTCACTTTATGGCAATTTATAAAAAGCTTGCTGCCAAAGCGGGTCATTTCTATGTTTTTAATTCGGCGATCTTTAGGGTCAACTCGCCTTAG
>JAYVAZ010000439.1:0-6280 GCA_043750675.1 Pseudobdellovibrionaceae bacterium
CGCTAATACCAGCACCGACAAAAGCATTAATATTAATGGCAAATCTTACCATGTTAATGCCTCTACGAAACGGGAAGGTTCGCTTTGTTCACTTTTCCTTTATGGAGAAAAAATTTACGAAACGAGAATCTTGCAAAGCTTTAGTATAGGCGCGCATTACTTTAACGGAAAAACAGCAACCGTAAAAACTCAAAATTTAAATGTAAAACCCCTTGGGCTTAATGGTCACTCTGAAGTGACTCAATCAGGATTATTAAATTTAGTTAATGAATCCATTAAGCCCAGCAAGCAAGCTCAGTCTTTTATCGCCGGAAAGCTGGGCATTAAAACTGAACAAGCCGAGAAATTATTTACGTTAGGTGGATACGGAGTAGCCGATTCGGCTTTTAGAATTGGCGGCGATAGCACCGCGATCTGGAGTAATTCTGAAAGCGGAAACTTAATTGCTTCTGCGGGCAGTTTAAATAAGCTTTTTGATGGCAATTTACAAGAGTTCGACCTTGAATTGCGTTTGGCCGTTCCTCAATTCGATTTTGGAAATGCCAAAAACACTTCGGACGTCGGAAACTTAGCACTCACTTTTAAAATGGGCGTCGAAAAAAATGGAAACGACTTTATTTTCAATCTAAAAAAAATCAAGAATGACGGCATCAAAACATACAGCCTTGCGGAAGCGCAAACCTGTGCTCAACTTCGTGCCCGCGCTTACGTCAATTCCGCAAACGTAGCCAACCAAGTGGTTCCTTCCGTTCGAACGCTATTGGGGACTTGCAACACTTTTCACTCAAGTATCGAAGAAGATTCTTACCCGTCGGGACTATTCAAATCCTTACTTTCCGAAGTTTTGAAGGACATTACCCCTTCTCCAAAGGTGTCTTATGGAGGTTGGGACTTAGTATTGGGCCGACTGGCAATAGGTGCAATCAACTTGGGAAAAGATATTAATGCGGAACTAGATCCCAATCAAAAAACCGAAATCATTTCTTTTGTGGCGTTAAATTTAGAAACTTTAAAAACAGAAATAGAAAAATCTAAAAACATGCTAGATTCAAAAGAATCGGCCTACCAAATGGGATTGAATTGGTCCACCAAAGGACAAATGGTATCCCCGGCTCGTATCGCGGAAATCATTCGTGGCATAGACAATGCCGTTGATACGTTTAAAGTTTCTTCAGAAAGACTTCTCAACTTATTGGGTTTTGATCCTAATACCAATGATGTTCAAATCAGCTTTGCTTTGAACTTGGATAACGCCTACAAATCCGAGGCAGTGAAAGCACTCAATATCGCAAACTCGCTTAGTTATTCCGAATTTACCTTGGACGTTTTTAATCAGGTCCTCCAAAAACAGATCAGCGTTTCCGAATTAAAAGATTGGAGCGCCCGCCTGTCTTCAATAAAAAACGAACTTGTTAAGTATAAATCTTTAGAGCCAGTTAAGGGTTCACTGGTTAATTCTACTATTGCGGGATTCAAAAAAGGTGAACTAACGTCGGCAGAGCTGCCGACCGTTTACGCTTCCCTAAATAATGCAATTGATCCTTTTTTCGAAAGCACTAAACAGTTAACGCATGACTTGGCACAATCATTTAGCGCGCAAAAAGAAGCGCTTTCTTTTGCGGCGTCCTTATCCGCAGATTACAAAAAATTAGCGATTGCCATTCGTGAACAATCTAAACTTGCCGAATTTGAAAGCTGGGGAAATGATTTTTTCCAAACCGTGCTGCAAAAACGTCCCGCAATAGAATTACTGCGACAATGGAATAACCTTTGGATTTCCGTAGTGACTTTTGTCCAAAAAGAAAAAGCGGCCGTGGCTGATGGAATGTTGGCTTCTTCCGCAGAATGGAACCGTAAGAAAGTGGTAGAACTTGCCGTTAAAGAAATTTGGTCCGCTCAGGACTTTACAACTTTAGAAACGATCGCGTCGGTTGCGAAATTTAAAAGCAGTTGCATGAATTATAAAGATTCCAGCTCCTTGGCCGATTGTGTTGGCTTAAGCTTATTTAGCAAGGCTCCGAAAAAATTCTTAGATGCTAACTTAGCTGCTAGTTACCGATCACTAGCGGTCGATTACAAGGGCTACATGACCTTACTTTCAGACTTTGGTTGGACCTCTTTACGTTGGACTTTATTAGACTCATTCTTCGACATTTCGGCACCGATTTGGTCTCGCTGCGATGCCACGGTTTTTGCCTCCCGCGCTTCTACTTTGCGTGGCCAAATAAAGGCGATTTCCGTAGAGACCGATCAATTTAAAAAGTGGCAGTTAGAGAGTCAGATCAAAGAGACGATTAAGAATTGTCCTTGATTTCTGTAGGCCGATTGCGGATCGGGGTTCCGTGATCGCATTCATAGGTCCATGGCGACTTGTTAATTTGTTGCTGGCTTCGGTGTTTTAAATCTCTAACTACTGGTTAGAAGGCGATTTGAATTCGCTTAGCGACTTTCTTGCGTTTAGTTTAAGTCGCTGCGCGACTTTGCTTTTTTCCGCTTCAGCCGATATAAAAACTGATTGAATTGTTTTAGATAGCGCTTTCGCTCTTCAAAGCCATATTCTCTTTGACGATGATTGGCTTCGAAATATCCTTTGATTCCGAACTCTTCAAATCTTGAGCTTAATACTCTGGTAAAGACCAATCCGTCCCAGAATTTTCCAAATTTATTTCCTTTTTTCGCGCCTGTAATCTTTCGCGCCAGCGTCGCCGAAAATGATTTTAAAAACTTTCCTACATATTTTCTGTCTTTGAATCGAATTTTCAGATGTAAGTGATTACCCATATTCACCCAGTCCAACACTTCAATATAAAACCTCCGGGATTTCTCCTGGAATAGCTTCCCAACTAACTGTTTATGTTTGTAAAAAGAAAGATCCCCATTAGCCTTCGAAGATTTAAACACTACATGGGTCGGACATCCATTAATCAATGGGCGTTTAATCTTTCGCCTTTTCTTCAATGAACTCCCGCCCAGGCTAAAACCCTTCATCGCGCGGAGATCTTTTTTCGGAATCAGAATTAACTGCAAATACGGGCAATATAATTATAGATGTAAAATGGGTCAATTATTGACTCACTAACCTAATGAAATTCTCAACACCGATTTGGCACATAGCCAGGAACGTCGCTCCACAACAGCTACCGCCATAGTCTGCTAGTGTTATCCCCCGCCAACCACCCATCCGCCTTGCAAAGCACAGCTGTGGCACCGTTACGCACGCAAACGCGAAGCCGCCCGGCGCCCGCAATCTGCACTCACCATCTCAGAATGAGCCGTTAAAATTAAACCAACAATTGCTCAGAAGTTTACCAGCGCCCTCGCCGCTATTCGCATCAGCACTGCGACCGCAAAGGAAACATTCCAAAATGAAACACGGCCCCCGATTTGCTTTACTAGTAGGTATGAGGATTAAGTTCTTCGGAGGATCTAAATGAAAAACATCAAACCTTTCGATATCACAATGAGGAAAACAAAGTTTTTTATTTTCATTCTTCTTTCAGCTGCAACTCTAACTTTAACAATCAACTGCGGTAAAAATAAAATTTCGAATTCAGCCTCTAGCAACGTGAATTATTTAAACAGAAACAAACCCGTAGCAATTTGTACACGTGACGTTGGTAAAAATAGCGACCTCAGCGTCAGCGCTATGGCCTATAAAGAAAATTATTCCACCACTTATCGCGATGACTATGTTCGTATAAAATTCACATCGATTCCAGGTGAATTCCAGACGAACAGTGAATTTGCTTTCCAAGTTTATCGCTGGAAAGTGAGTTCGACCGGAGCGGTTAGTTTAGACGAAACTCCACTACAATTATATTTTGAACAAAACACAAATGAATCATTTGAGTCTGTTGGCGGCTCCGGATACACCGACGTTATGTGGTCTGATATTGATGCTTTGTTAAAATACATGGGCATCAAAGTTGGATCGGGCGCAGAATTTTTTAACCGGTTTAACATGGTTGTGAACTTAAAAGATGCCCAGCGGACTTACCAGGCTTTGCGAATCGTTTTTTACAATGGCAGCACGGTTGCCCGAACAGCCGATTTATTAATCCCGTCAGTTTACGCAGATCCCAACGATTATAAATGGCAGCCTTCTAATTCAGCGGCGGAACGACCGTTGTCGTTACAACAGCTGCATCCATTTTATAATGATCAATCGAATGGCTGGACGGCCGAGCAATATTTAACCGACATGAATCAATTCTGCTTCTAATGGCTTCACCTTAGGTGAATTAGTGGCTGCTTTCTTGGCTGACTTCCTCGGCCTGCAAATTTTCCCCATGCCGGTACCTATCCACTAACGTCAAATCGTTGGTAGGAAACGAAAACAACAAAGCATGCACATTAGAATTTTCATCCTCTTGCGTAATTGAAATGTAATGAAGATCATTAATTCCGGCATGATCATCATATTCTTTAATGAACGTTACAAACACATTTCCCTTTGTATCTTGATTACGCCAAATTTCGTCGGCAGCCTCAATAGTTTCTTCCCGATATAGTTCGCCCAACTCTTTGTAATCCTTATTAGGAATATCCTTATCCGAACGTACTTTCAGCATAGCGATAAATAATCCTAAAGATAACGGATCACCCTCGGACAAAGAATCGCCCTCTATAGCGGCAAACTCGACTTCCTCGAAGGCCCGATCAAATACTAAGTCGCCCTTGCGATACAATGACAGAAGTTCGAGATCGTTGGTTACTAGATGCAAAAAGATAAAGGTAGGTTCATCATCTTGTGATACGTAAGTAACTGCTACGTGATACAGGTCTTTGTCATCGATGGCGCGAATAAAATAAAAAATGGGAAACTCTTCAAAACTTCCGTCATCATGCCAAATTTCGGTGGGCTCATCTAAGGTTTGATCCAACATTTCTTCTAAGTCTTCAAATTGATCTTCGGTCACGTCGGTGGATTTGCGATGCTTGGTGTAATTTTCTTCAAATAAGTCAGTGTATTTTTGAAAAAATGCGTAAAGGTCTTTTTGTGATTTGAAAACTAAACCGGTCGCCCGATCAATCACAATTTCTTCATGTCCCTTTTTCTTGCGGCGAAGTTTAAATCCCCGCTTTTGATGTGCCTTCGGTTTTTTCGAGTGGATTTTTGACTTTGCGATACAAACCTCTTCATAAAATTCTGACCAAATTACCTAGACTTGTCATGATGGACCAAGTCATAGAAAACGTTTGCAAGAATTTAATTTTTTCTTAACCATAGAGTTAAGAGCATCGTTCGCAAGGAGGCGAAATTGTCAGATACAAGTTCGGCAGATGGTGTTTCTACAACCATTAGTAAACTTGAGGAACATAGTTTAGAGAGAATGGAATCGCTGCTTCAGCAGTCCGCTCTTGGCATTCATGTTCTTTTTGAGAATACCGCAATAGCAAATGTTTATCGCGAAAAACTAGAAGAAAAAGACTTTTTTGATTTTGATAAAATGAAAAAAGTGCAAGATGTTATGACTCAGTTGATTGCGAAAAAAACTTACATTGAAAAAATGGCTTATATCAATGACCTTGATAAAGAGAGTTTTCAGATGTTGGTGCGAACTTATTTTCACATCGTGGAAAATACCGTTCGTTCGTCACAACAAAATCATTAAGGAATTTAATTATCGACCGATAAGTTCTTATGGTCTTCCTAAGAACTTGCCTATTTTTTACTCTAATGTCCTTTTCGCCAAATATTTTTGCAGAATATCGCGTTTTTTTATTAGAAATCGGCCCAACTACGAGAAGCAATCTCGATCAAAGTCCAGTCGACGAAAAAACGACACCGCAGCTTCGGTACGTTGCTAGCACCTTGGACCCACTTCAGTACAAATATTATTATCCGCTGCAGACCGGTGATATAGTGACCTACTCGCAAACTTGGATGTGTCGCGGCCGTACCGGTAACGGTACTCCCCTGTGCCCCAATCCCAAAGCCAAAGTAGAAGCGGGAATGGAAACCCCAACAAACTAACATCCAGTTTTCCGAAAATAACAAGCCTGCGCGGACTTTTCTGCTAAAATATCCGTATATGTCTAGCGAAATTACTGAACGAAAAAGAGATATTTCCAACGAGTTAAACGAAATACAGTCGGATTATCGCCGACGTAAAACGGAACTATTAGATAATCAGCAGCAGGAAATTCAAAATATTAAAGAAAATTTTGAAGGGCGAATAAGCGGTCTTGAAGACGGCAACCAGGCCGCAATCAACCACATTAAAAAGAGCCACGCGAACGAAATTGAAAACGTAAAAAATCAAACTGAACAACATTT
>JAYVAZ010000440.1:0-3260 GCA_043750675.1 Pseudobdellovibrionaceae bacterium
CTGGCAGTGGTAACACACTTTATGTCTCCGACTATGATGCAAACAGTGACACCGCAAGTGAAGTGCGAAAGTTGACCTACAATGGTTCAGCGTGGTCGATAGCCTCCTCGTTAACAGTCACTACTTTTGGTGGCAGTACTAATGGTTCAGCCTATAGCCTTGTCTTAAATTCGAACGGACACCTTTACATTCCTCCTCAGAATCCTGTCGCTGGGGGAGTCCGTAAAGTGATTCGTTGTCTTAATGCAGACCTGACAACCTGTGCAGCTATCGGACCTAACTGGCCAGTAGATTATCCGGGTGGGGCCATCGAGGGCGCAGTGCAAATCCCCGGCACCAATGATATGCTATTCATTGATAACACAAGCATCTATCGTTACAATGTGGCGACAGATACTCTAACTCCTATTTATACTTTAGCGGTAGCCGGTCATCAGTGGACAAGAAACATGAGAATTCGAGAGATTCCCAACTAAGCCCACTCCAACGACGCCATTCATTGTAGGCTCTTGATTTAATAATCCGAACATTCCAGAACACTGACCGACATTAACAGCTATCATAATTTGCTTTCGTTGTGTGGGAACATTTTTGTAATGTTGAATTGCATCCGAGGCAAAAGTTGCACCATCTAATTTTCCTTCAGGTAAATGTGACGTATTGACGTCACAACGCATACATATTAGAATCTTCTTTTGCGGAAATTGCTTCGCCTTCGTCAGTTCGATCTACAGGAAAATCATAGTTTGAAAATTGAAAGAAGGTGTTATTCTGGCCAAACAAAGAAACGCTTGCAATAGAATCTATTGTCCCAAATGTAGACGACAAATTCTTTTGTATAGTAAATCCTGCGACTGAACAATTGTTAAATGCGACCAAAATGATAATTAAACTCACTGCAGTGAGTACCCAATATCGCTGACAATGATGTCTGGAATAAATTTTTCCAGTTTTGACCGGGCGGTCATAGCTAATGCGACTCTGCTTCAGTATGAAACAAAAAAACCGCATAAAATTCAGTTCTGTGATACCTCAATTTAGATAGGAAAATAAGAATCTCACTTTGAGAAAATTGATGTTTCATTTAGGTTTTTTCAAATTGTGTCGATAAGATTAGCAGAAACTTAGGAAATCCAAGGCTGGACGTCTTCGTTCAATCGAAGGGGACTTATGAAAGCGTTAAGAATTTTTACGCCAATTGTTTTTATTTTAGCGACTATAATGATTTTTTTTAATAATTGTTCGGGATTTCAAAATCAAAATTCTACATCGACAGCAGAAAGTAACAACTTACAATCCACTTGTGGTTGGTCCACCAGTTCATTAGACAAACTTACTTACGGAAATAATCTATCGATCTATCATAGCCTAACTGATACCTTTGGTAATAGGTATATGACTGGGTCAGCAATAGAAAATGATATTCAACATTGGGTAATTTATAAAAGTACAAATTACGGAGTTACATGGAAATTAGTTTACGATGTTGGCTATTCAACGAAGACTAGCTTAGATATAATTGCAGCTTTTGGTTACCGACTGGCCTTAGGAGCAAATAATAAAATATTTGCCTTTGGTGGTTACGCTGGAAAGGCAAAAGTAATTGCGTCTTCAAATAATGGAGAATCATGGTCTCAAGCAGATATCATCGCAAGAGAAAATGAAAGAGTTGACCCTGGTCCAATAAAGGCTAATGGCAACATAGTAATTACAATTATAAGTATTCCCTCAGAAGTCAATTCAATCAAGACATGGATGGTTAGACGAAGCACAGATAATGGAGTTACTTGGAATACCGCCTATACTAGCGACTACAATGATACAGAGATTTTTAGTGCCGATAGAATTGATCTAGATTCTGACGGAGTTTTTTATGCCAGCGGCTCTGTTACAAAACTTATAAATGGAGTAGAAGAATCCAATTCTAGATTGGGCCTAAGAAAAAGCATCGATGATGGCTTAACTTGGAGTATTGTTTACACCGGCGATAAAAATACTGAAAATCTAGTAACTTCAGATTTTAGCCTGGACGCAACCAAATGGTCCTATGCTGCAGGACTTTATTTTCACACTTCAGATAAAGGAAATTCTCGTTTTTTATTTGGCTATTCTGAAGATTCTCAAGGTGTACTTCACGGTATAATCCGACGTAGCATGGATGGAATCAATTGGGTCACAGTTAAAGATGTTCCAAATAGATCTGTAGGTCATATAGTTAGCGATACGTTGGGAAATTTGTATGCTGTTTTTCAAATTCAAACCGTAAATGAAAGCGCTAATGTTTATAAAAGTTCTGATAATGGCATTACTTGGGTTGAAATCGATAGCTTCTTGTTTAAACCCGAAGAATACACTTATGTACTGAACATGGAGAAAGATAGCAAAGGCGATATCTTAATGACCGGTTGGTCAATGGCAAGTTATGGCACCCCTAGTTCCTCTTTCATTAGAAAATTCAGTGGTGAGTGTAAGTAAGTCTTACGTTACGCCACTCATATTCTGTTTAAAATATCAGTTTTACTTTTAGGGTCGTTTAAATTTATAAGGAATTTTTAGTTTTTTTATGCTCCTAAGGAAAAAAGATGCTAATTTAATTATATGTTTGAACAGAATTGGATTTTCCTAAAAGGCGTAGCAAGGCACTCAGGTTACTGGAGTCTATTTTTAAAACATTTTAAAGTAATGTTTCCAACCGCAAATATTGAACTGCTAGATTTACCCGGTAATGGATCAGAATCAAATCGTATTGGTTTTTTTAGTGTGAGTAATATCGTAGATGATTTAAGATCTAGAAGTGTTTTTATTGCGCAAAATAAATCCATATCTATCCTTTCTATTTCTTTAGGTTCTATGGTTGCTGTGGAGTGGGCGCATAGATTTCCCTGTGAAATAATCACCTTAGTGTGTATTAATACGAGTGATGCTAGGAGTTCTTTATTTAATCAAAGGTTTCAAATACAAAACTTTAAGACAAACATATTTCAAAGTTTAAAACAGTTTTTTAGTTCAGGTTTAGAAATGAAAGCAATTCAAGAAATGATTTTATCAGAGGAAGATAAGGCCAGTATTATTTCTGATTTCAAAAAATATCCGGACCCAAATTTTTTGAATGTACTGATTCAAATTTATTCTGCTTACAAATATCACTTCCCAATTGAAAAACCCAAGGTATCTTTACTTTTTTTGAGAAGTCTTGGCGATCAGTTATGTCATCCCATATGTACGGAACATATAGGGAGAAACTGGAATATAGAATTTAG
>JAYVAZ010000441.1:0-2990 GCA_043750675.1 Pseudobdellovibrionaceae bacterium
ACCTGCTGGTCACGACATGGCCGCGACTCCTGCAGCACCTGCTGCTGGCCATGATATGGCTGCTACTAAAGAGATGAAAAAAACAGGTAAAATGGGGAAAATGGCTAAAATGGATTGCACTAAAGACGAGAACAAAACTAAAGACGAGTGCAAAGCTGCTCACAAATAGTATTTGTTGAACGAAATATTTCGTTTACAAAAAGCCATCCACCCGGATGGCTTTTTTTTTACTCCCGCCTGTTCTTAATTTATCAATTGATTTGATTGCAGCCTTCCTTATTTCCTTTAGTTTCCGGCACATCGTCCTGATTCACCGATCATACAGGCGCATCCATGCGCCATCGGAGGCCGAAAACTAAAGGAAAGAAGGAAACTCTGCTCATCATTAAACTTTGAAAGTTAAAAACAGGCGGGAGCAAAAAGGCAAAAAACAACTGTTAGTTGTATTTCCGAAAGTTTTTAGTTTTCGGATATGAAAAGATCTTCGTGACTTTGGTATTTAAGAATTTCCAATTGATTTGGGCCTCCGCCGGCGCAGGATGCGCCTGTATGGCGGATGAATCAGGATGATGTGCCCAAATAAAATGGAAATTCTTAAATACCAAAGCAAGATGTGGCTTAGGTGGAAAACTAATAACTTTCGGATGTAAATA
The DNA here is from genome assembly GCA_043750675.1 of Pseudobdellovibrionaceae bacterium. Lineage (GTDB taxonomy): Bacteria > Bdellovibrionota > Bdellovibrionia > Bdellovibrionales > Bdellovibrionaceae > JAYSSX01. Next base: position 654 of record JAYVAZ010000441.1, read on the forward strand.
TTCGGTTTGGATTTACAGTCGGTGTTTTAGTGACCGCAAAATAGAGCCGGCCAATTTCCCGACCATCTGTCGTTTCTACCCTGACTTGCCATTCACCTTCGGAGTAATTTTGTTTTGAAGCATATCCGCGGAAACCTTTTTCGCGTCCCCCGGAAATTTTGAATGGAATGCTATCTGCATCGGCCCAATGGCCTTTAACATCCTTATACATCCAATGTAAAATGATCGAATCATTAAATCGTGATGGCGCATAAATCTGCGCAAACAAAATAATTTGGTCGCCTGGTTCGGCCAAGAAATCCTGATCACCATTTTTCCAGAATTCCCACCAACCCTTTTCGGTATACAGAAGATATTTGCCTTCAAATTTTTCAATTTTATGGTAAACGCCGATTTTATTGACGGCTAATGGCACCGGTGGAATCCAGTGCATTAGGTAAAATACAAAAAACAATCCGGTAACTGCCAATGCAGGCGCCAGTAATTTGCGGAACAAAACCTTAGTATCTTTGAATTCAATTTGAATGTTTTTATAAATAAAATAGAGAGTCCCCAATGTCGAAGCTAAAGAAAGCAAAAAAGGAACCCAACCTACAAATCCTAATATCACCGGCCACAAAGTAGAAAAGAAACTAAATACGCAAACAATATACAAAGCGATTTTTAGATTCACTTTACTTTCTTGAATCACTTTTAATTCGTTACCCACCATAATCCCAACCAGGGTAAAAATAAAAACAAAGGAAGAGAAAAAAGACGAACTAATAATAAAAAATAAAGAATAGACACTTAATAAACTGCCCAGAAAGAAATGCATAATGGGTGTTCGATAAGTCCAGATTTTAGCAACCCGGGGACTTGGCGTAAACAGCTGTACACTTTCTAAAAAATCATAATACAAAATCAATCCAATAATCAGTAGATACAGAACCTGCTGTGCGATGGAAAAAAGATCGTCAACTTTTGACAAAGTAAACACATCAAACAGAAAACCTAAAATGAAAAACCAAATATCTATTTTTCTTTCATTTTGTTCATAGTAACTTACTGCCGAGTGATAATATTTTTTCATTTAAATTCGATCTTTTGAATCAGAAAAGTTTCTTCTGAATTTGGTTTTTTAACTATAACTTCTTCATCCACCTTTTTTCCCAACAGCGCCTTGGCGACTGGGGACTTCCAGGAAATTTTGCCTTGCTCGGCTATCACTTCATCTTCGCCAACGATTTGATAGGTGAAGGCCTTTTCGTCGTCATTAAGAACAGTCACCGTTGCACCAAACACTACTTTTTCCGAATTTAATGACTTTGGGTCAACCACTTCCGCAGCTTCCATTCTTTTCGTCAAATAATGAAGGCGACGATCAATTTCACGGAGACGCTTTTTTCCATATTGATAATCGGCATTTTCCGAACGGTCCCCATTGCTGGCGGCCCAAGTCACTGTGACCACGATTCGTGGACGTTCCTTATTAAGAAGCTCGTGATATTCAGCTTTTAATTTGGCCAAACCTTCTGGGGTGATATAATTTTTTTCCATTAGTTTCGGTACTAGAAACTAACGGCTTTTAAAGGTTCCGCATTATGAGCCAATACCTGTTTCACTGGGCCAGCCTCATTATCTTTTCGGGCTTTGGCTGCATTGACCGTATCACCTTGAAGTTCATACATTAGCTCTTTAACGCTTAAAATGCGATCTACTCGGTTAGCCGTCTGTCCAACGGTATACAGATTTTTTTCTTTTGGGTTCATATCGATAGAAGATAATAAACCATTACAAATGCAAAAAGTTTTTTCGTTTTCGTGTTTCGAAGGACAATGACCTTTGTTTAACAAATAACCTTTGTCACACTTAGGTGCCCTTTCCCTTTTTAGGGCCTCTTGATAAAACGGAGATTGTTTTAGAACGCGGAATAACATTCCACACGGAGAACCGGGCTTGTCGGCCAATTCGATATCGTCTTCGGTGCATTCGATAAGAAGTTTTTTATACTCCTCATTTGCTCCGCTTTCGAAAGTGGCCAAGAAACGTGTTCCCATTTGAACACCTTTGCAACCCATGTTTAAATATTTTTGAATATCTTCATGCGTGTAAACACCACCCGCTGCGATGACCGGAATGTTACCCCAGTTTTTTACCACTTCTAGAACTTCTTTTAATAGTTGATCCAAATGATTAGCCGGATCTAAAGCCTCTTCACGAGTTCTCCAAGCAATATGTCCACCAGCTAAAGGACCTTCTACAATAACCGCATCTGGTAAACGACCAGAACGCTGCCAACGTTTAAAGATAATTTCCATTGCGCGACCAGAGCTTACAATAGGAATTAACGCTACT
>JAYVAZ010000442.1:0-4773 GCA_043750675.1 Pseudobdellovibrionaceae bacterium
GTTCGCGAACGTCGATGCATCCGGCCCAGGGGCCCATCGCCAGGGCCTGGATGCGCATGGTCATATCACCCGCGTGGGTCAGCTGGCAATCACCGCCACCAATTCCAATAGAAATGATGCCTGGCTTATCCTGACTGTCCAATTGAATGTAGTTTTGCGCATCTAATGAATCCAAAAAACGATACAAGGAATTAAGGCGTGAACTAATTTGCTGTCTTAACTGATTAACCCTGGCCACATCATTTGGCGAAAGTTGCGATGGCTGACTGAGCATTTGATTTAACTGCAGCTGCAAAGTTTGAATTTGGTTTTGCAATTGCAGATTTTGCTGTTTGAGAGCATCGATTTGACTGGACGACACCGGAACTTTTTTATCGGATAGGTAGGCCAAATAGGCACCCAAATAATTCTTACTAAAATTACTTAGTTCTGACTTGGTTGTAGTTTGCGCCAACGAAGTGGCTGCAAAACCGGTGATGGCAATAGTACTCGCAATGACGAAACGGCTGAATAATTTCATAATCTCCCCTGACTACTCACTAAAAGCCTAAAAGATAACTACCTAAACCCGAAAACTGTGGTGTTGGAGCCAAAAAGGCTCTTTCAATAGGCCAAACTCAGCCTTATCAAGGTTCGTGCCGGTTACGGCTGGTTCGGCGGCGCCAGTTTCTGGAATTGCGTGTTGCACAGTTTGACCGTGCGGGTTTCGACAGCGGTGGCCGTAGGCTATGAAGTTTAAGACCGCTATTTATGGCGTAAATCGCGAGCTGATTTTTGCCAAGTGGGGTGAGCCTAACTGATTTAATAATTTTTTGAAAACTGGGAACAGTCTACCTAGTTCCGAGGGGAGAAAATAAAGCATGACCCAAATCACTATCGACAGATTTATATTTTCCCGAATTTGCATCTGAGCTTTGTGAAGTCTGCTTTTGTAGAGGCTGATTTTGCGGTATGTCTTGAAAGACAGATCGGCAATCTAGAAAACTTTTATTAGACAACACTTTTTTTTCGAACTCGCTTGATTCCCTAATAACTTTTTTTGATTTTGCTAATTTAACGAATTCATTAATATCAAAGAATTTGATCATATCAGAGGGCTGATCCATGTGAGAAGAAAATTCCGGACTATAGGTAAACTGATTAAATTTATCTTTTTCAATTCTTCCTTGCCAAACACAAGATTTTTTTTGGAACTGAAACATCACTTTTTTAGAATGTTTCGCCTCTGCCAAAGCTCGTAAATTATCCGAAATTAAACAACGCCATTGTAGTTCTGAACATTTTTCAGAGGGAGGTGAGTTTTTGCTTATTGTCTGCGGGTTTGTTTGCGACGCCGGCAACGCAATTACCTTACCGCTGTTATCTAAATAATTTAAAAGCAGCGGAGAAATGGTACGTAAAGAGCCGCCAAGATTAATTGTCGTTGTTTTTTGTTTGCCATTTTCTTCATTGATTACTTCACACTGGTCACTGAGTTGATTTCCAACTGAACCTAGAATGACATTGAATAATCGTTTAACATGTTCAAGACTTTTTACGCCACTAAAATCCGCAATGTTTCCATTTTCTTTAGCCCCGTTGTTATAGGCCATTAACGCAAATCCACGGCAAAACTGATTTTGTAAAGTTTGACGATCTCCCTGACTGGATAGTAGAAGTAAGTAGTTGGCCCTCTGTCCTAATTGTTCGGAACTTTCCCTTGATTCATTTGCGTTCATTACTAATTGCTCAAATGCTTGAGAGTAAATGGACCTGAGGCTTTCGGGACTACGACTGTTAAGATGAACTCTAAAAATTTGTTCATATCTAAGTGCAACCTGTTCACTAGATAATCCAGCCTTTTCCATTGCCACTGGCCCGAACGCTAACATTTCTGCTAGCAGGGATTCATGCCTTTTCGGATCTAGTTTGGAAAACGTTATAGGGGTGGGATTTCTAAAATACTCTGAATCGGAAGCCGGTCCCTCTGTATACCTAGATAGAGCTCGATTTTCTTCTTCCGTATAGGCGGCGAATACCTGAATTGGATAAGTTAACGACAAAGCAGTCACCGTCAACAACACATACACCTGTAAAAGGAATGAGTTCGATGAAGTCGTTTTAGGCTTACTAGTTTGTTCACATTTAGCGTAATACATTGTCTGAAACTACTTCATTATATGTGCCATGTTCCATAATGTGGCATATCTAATCAAAAAAATTTGTCTCGGATTAAGACAAAAATTCTAAGCTTCACGCAAAGCTCAAAGCAAAATCTCCTCTTGCCCCTGCAAGATTCAGCTTCAGGCCATAGAAGAAGTCGCGCGCAGCGCGGGGCGCAATGCGCCGAAGGGCGGGTGCAATCCGTAGCCGAACGCAAAGCATAGTCGGGCGTGATATTATGCAAACCGAGAAAGTTGACTTCGCTGAAAGGCTCCATTGACGAGATAATTATTGACATTTTTTACCTATGTAATTATATTGCCCTTGTATGCAACTTAATTTGATTCCAAAAACAGATCTTCGTGCGATAAAGGGATTTAGTCTAGGCGGAAGCTCTTTAAAAAAGCGGCGCAAAATCAAAAGACCTTTGATTAATGGATTGCCGACTCATGTGGTTTTTAAATCTTCGAAGGCAAGGGGCGCCCTTTCTTTTTACGCGCACAAGAAATTGGTTGCTTTACTGCTGAAGGAAAAATCCCGAAAGTTTTATATTGAAGTGCTGGATTGGGTGAATATGGGAAACCACTTACATTTAAAAATTCGCTTTAAGGATCGAAAATATGTTGGAAAGTTCTTAAAATCCTTTTCGGCAACGCTTGCCAGAAAAATTACCGGAGCGAAAAAGGGAATTCGTTTTGGAAAGTTCTGGGATGGATTGGTTTATACTCGAATTCTAAGTTCGAAGTTAGAAGAATTGGGAATCAGAGGTTACTTCGAGGCCAATCATCGACAGCGAGAATTAGGGTACGAAGAAAGAGAACTTTATTTAAAAAGGTTTAATCAATTCCTATACCGCCTACGGAGAGTCAGAGCAAAGCCCCAGGACTGACTTCAGTCACCATTGGGAACCCTGCGTGCGACCACCCAGCCAGTCCGTGGTCCAATCATGGCAAAGCCGCAAAACTTATAACTACGCGAGCAAATCGAAAAAACAACAACCAACTATCGACAAAGCCTCGCAACCGGCCGCCCTGGCGCAAAGCCGCAGCCAACGAAAACTGCGATCCCGTCAGATTCCCCCACGCTTTAAAACTCCGCGGACCTTCGCGATCGCATCAGAATTCTGTGCGCGGAAGCCACAGGATAAAGCTGCGCTCACCTTCGTCACCCTGGCCACCAATAAAAAACGGCGTCTAAAAGACGCCGCTTCAAAACTAACTCTATTTTAAAAACTAAACTATTATTTCTTTTTACACTGAGAATTGAACTTTTGCGCAACGCTGTCTAATTGACGTAAATCAACTGTTCCATCTTTATCTTTAAAGATTTTGAAATCGCTCATACAAGAGTCTGGCGTTTGGAAAGCGTAAAGAATGTTCGATAAAGTCTGCTGTAAAGAAGCATTAGCTTTAGACATTTGTTCGAAAGCAGGAGTCGAAGTACAAACTTTGTCTCTGTTTTTCTTGAAACCATCTAATTCAACAGTCATGTTACGCATTTCTCTACGAAATTTATCATTTGTGATAGAAGAATCGTATTTAACTAATTCAGCTGCTGCTGCCTGACCATCTAACTCGTCAGACAATTTGATTGTCTTTTTTTCGATTTCAGAAAACAAATCAGATTTTGCTTTGTTGATTTCAGAAATTGATGCCGATTTTTTAAGATCCATTAATCGTTTAAACTGAGCCGACTGACCATCTACGAAGAAGGTTCTTTCCATTCCTTTGCGAGACTTCAAAGTGATATAAGCCGCAACTTGCGCTTCATCAATAAATAAAGGAATGTCTTCTGGAGACATTGATTTACGTTCTTTGCTGACCCATTGGCAAGACATGCTGCCACCGGATTCACGGATATTACAAGAAATCTCTGCAGGTTCAGCAAGTGCTACTTGCGCTCCTACTACTACGCTAACTGCTGCTACAATAGCACCGAATCTGATTTTCATTATTTGCTCCCTTGCAAAATTAAAATAATCTTTTAAAAATTTCCCATAGGTATGGGTTTAAAATAAAATCATACTGCTTAACTTCTTAAAATTATTCCTAAATTCACTGATCTGTGCAATGGATTTTTTAATATCGACAAAAGTCTAGCCCCTATAACAAGACTAGATTACTTAAACCTTGTCTGCCCATCCTAAATACTGATAACATTTAACAAAATTCAATTGGCTAGGGAGTTTCTAAATGCAAAGGCACCAATTACTAATATCCACGGTTCTTTTATTAATTTTTTCTGCAAATGTGCAAGCACAGATGCCAGCAAAAACAAAAGAGTCCAAACAAACAAATGTTCAATCAAATACGACTGATACGCCCGTTGCGGGTTCAACGACGGTTGTTCCTCAGCCGTCTTACGGTGGACAGCCCGTATTGCAGTTTAATACACTAGGCAAACCGGCTTCTTCTGATGATCGCAACGCTTTAAAATTCAAAGCGGTTACAGATGACAAAGCCGGCACTACAACACCTAGTACTGATGCCATGGCGAATCCAGTTGAAAACATCAAAAATGATGCGCCTTATAGCATTGCGGTGGGTTACCCCCGCTGGGAAGTAGCTGTCGCCTTAAATCCTTCTTCTAACGGATTCAAACAAGACAACAACACACTAGGAACTTTAAACT
>JAYVAZ010000443.1:0-2060 GCA_043750675.1 Pseudobdellovibrionaceae bacterium
AAGCCGATGTCATTTAAAACCTACGCGTATCCACTTACAGGGATTGCGATCTGTGGGGAATGTGGAGCAAGGCTTAACGGAAAATCGGCCCACGGTAAAACTAAAAAACACCATTACTACGATCATGCGCGTACTTTGCGAGGAAATGGCAATGGCCATAAACATAATTGCAGGATTCAAAGACTTAGGGCCGAGAGGGTTGAAGAATTGGTTTTAAATTCCTTAAAGCAAATTTTATCTGATCCAAAAAGCGCAAAACTTGCGGTTGAGGCGTACCAAAAAAATTCCAATAAACTTTCGCCTGAGTGGACAACGCAGATCAATGGTGTGGCCAAAGAAATCGGATCATTGAAAAAACGTGAAGCGAATTTGGTGGCAAGGGTTTCAGATTTACCGCCTGAAGTAGATGCGAGCTTGTTTTATAAATCGATCAAAGACATTCAAACGCAAGCTGCCGATAAAGAACGGATTAAAATGCAGCTTGAAGCGAAACAATGTACCCACAGTGCTTCACAAGGTTTAACGGCCAATGATGTGATGGCCAGAGTTCAATATGCGATTAACAGGTTGGAAGATGCGTCTAAAGAGGATCAGAAGGCGGTATTTGAAAATTTAATTCAATTTGCTGAATTTCATCCGAATCGGATGCGGCTAGGCCTGTTCGTGGGTTCGACTACTATCAAAAATGGCGGGGAGAGAGGGATTTGAACCCCCGAACAGATTGCTCCGTTGCCGGTTTTCAAAACCGGTGCATTCAACCGCTCTGCCATCTCCCCGCGGTCTCTTCCCGTACTTTTTCCACCTAAACAGTTGGAAAATTACGTAAGTCGATTAACGCCTATTGAAAACGGTTCTGTCTTTTTGTTAGCAGAGCGATTCAGTTACTTTTCATCAAAAGTAGGAAGTTGTCAATTCAGATTCATATTGCAACGTGTATCCAAAAGTTGTCGGACACCTTTTGGCTTATTGGCTTGCGTGACTCTCGCCTGGTTTTGGCTTGAAATAAATTTCTTGATGAATACTGGTCTTCTCAACTGAGTGCGCCGTTAAAATTTGCTTCACTTCATCGATCATTGCGCCGTTACCGCACAAGTAAAAATCGGTGTTTTTCCAATCTAAAGTTCCTGAGTTCTCCCGTAACCAATCCGTAACGCGCCCCTTAAACCCAGGCCAACCAACTGTTGGACGAGTCAATGTTTGAACAAAGTTTGAACTCAAAATGGGAGTTAACTCATCTGTATAAAGTAAGTCCTGATTATCGCGAGCACCAAACAAAAGAGTGGTGGTAATTGGCTTATTTTCAGCGAAAACTTTTGATAAAATCATCGACCGAAACGGAGCAATACCAGTTCCGGTTGCAATCATCACTGCGTGTTTACCTGTTTTAGTTTTATATACAAAGTCTCCAAAAGGAACTTGTCCCTTAATGGTTTCGCCTATTTTAATGGTATTAAGATAGTTTGTTCCAGGGCCGCCCTCAACCAATTTTATACATAATTCAAAAATATTCTTGCTGGGCATTAACTCTGGTGAAGAGGAAATGGAATAAGCACGGCGCAAATCACGCCCACCTGGGCCAGCCCCTGGTATTAAAACACTAATAAATTGACCCGGCGCAAATAAAAACGGCGCTGGCGAGTCTAAATGCATTTCAAACACATCTAAGGTGAGTTGTTTTTTTCCCACTAGTTTTGCATCGATAGTAATTGGTTTTACTTTTTCTTTGGGGGTTTCCATCACAACACTTCTAGCGAAATTTTCGTTCATAATCCAGCATTTTATGTGGTATGTTTTAACGTATGTTTGGATTAAGTGGTGGTCATTTACTAATTATTGCTGTTGTTGTTTTACTTTTCGGTAGTCGCAAACTTCCAGAACTTGGCTCTGCCCTTGGTCGAGGTATTCTTGCCTTTAAAAAAGGGCTTGAAGGCAAAAACGACGATGACGACCAAAACAAACTTACTTAAAAATTCAATTTCATTGTCAGGAATCCCTGAGCATCTGCACGAGTACATCACCGAGCAAGATTCTACGCTTTATACACCCGAGGATCACGCTGC
>JAYVAZ010000444.1:0-8411 GCA_043750675.1 Pseudobdellovibrionaceae bacterium
ACGACTACACAAAGAATTCAAGATGCCATCAATAAAGTATATGAAAAAAGTACGGCGAATTTGGCCGGTCTTGATGCGATTGATGAAGAAGATTACGATTTAGATGATCCAATCGTCGATCTATTAGAAGCCGGCGAAGATGATGCTCCGGTAATCAAATTAGTTAATTCTCTTTTGTTCCGCGCCGTAAAGGAAAAAGCTTCCGATATTCACGTGGAACCATTTGAAAAAGAAATGCTAGTTCGGTTCCGCATCGATGGAATAATGAATGACGTTTTCCGTCCACCCAAAAAATTGCAAAATGCCATCGTTTCGCGTCTGAAGGTTATGGCCAATTTAAATATCGCCGAAAAACGTTTGCCACAGGATGGCCGTATTCCCCTGAAAGTCGGCGGTAAAGATATCGATATTCGTTTGAACTCGGTACCTGCCGTTTTCGGTGAACGTATCGTAATGCGTTTGCAGGATAGGTCTAACGTTGTATTAGAATTAGAGCAGTTAGGATTTTCGCAAGATACGCTTGCGAAAATTGATGACGTCGTTCAAAGATCCTACGGAATTTTCTTAGTTACTGGGCCAACCGGTTCGGGCAAGTCCACCACTTTGTATGGTTGTCTTACCAAACTAAACAAACCCGATATCAATATTTTAACTATTGAGGATCCGGTGGAGCAAAGGATTAACGGAATTGGTCAGGTGCAAGTAAACTCCAAAATTGGACTGACTTTCGCTGCCGGCCTCCGAGCCTTTCTTCGACAAGATCCGGATACGATTATGATCGGAGAGATTCGTGACTTGGAAACCGCCGAACTGGCAATCAATGCGTCGTTAACGGGTCATTTGGTTTTATCTACCATCCATGCCAATGACGCGACGGGGGCCTTCCCTCGATTGATCGATATCGGTGCCGAGCCTTTTTTAATTGCGACCGCAATTTTAGGCGTGGTTGCCCAGCGTCTGGTGCGCGTGCTTTGCCCGCATTGCAAAGTGAAATACGATCCAACTGATGTTCAGTTATTAACTATCGGAGTGACTCGCGATCAGGTGGTAAATGCAAATGTATGCAAAGCAATCGGCTGCAGTCAATGCAACCAAAAAGGTTATGTCGGTCGTACCATTATCGCCGAGATGTTGATGGTTACTGATGATATCAAATCACTAATCATGCAAAGAAAAGATGGTAGCACCATTAAAAAGGCGGCTATTGCCGGCGGAATGAAAACTTTTCGTGATCACGGAATTCAAAAAGTTCTTAGTGGCATCACCACAATAGAAGAACTGATTACTAATACACAGATGGATATTTAAAATGCCTATTTTTGAATATAAAGGCCTTAATAAAGCCGGCAAAAATGTTCGTGGCATAATTGACTCCGACAATTTAAGAAATGCGCGCACAAAATTAAAAAAAGATGGCATTTTCGTTACCACAATCAGTGATAAACAAAAAACCACACAGTCTAATAACAAAAAAAGACGTGGCGGTGGTGCTACCGGAAAATCGGTTAATGTAAAAGATCTTTCCTTAATGACTCGCCAATTGGCCACTTTAATCAAAGCCAACATTCCTTTGGTTGACGCCCTGACCGCCCTTTCCGAGCAGGTCGATAATCCGGTTTTGCAAGAAGCAATTACTGATTGTAAAAACATGGTTAATGAAGGAAGTCCGTTTTATAAAGCCTTAGGAAAATATCCCAACATCTTTAATGTTATTTTTATTTCTATGTGCGAAGCCGGCGAAATGTCAGGAACCCTTGATGTCATTTTAATTCGATTGGCCGAATTCACCGAATCGCAAAATGAATTACAATCCAAAGTTAAGGGTGCCTTGGTTTATCCGGTAATGATGTTTGTGGTCACGATGGGTCTTTTATCGTTCCTATTTATTTTCGTTATTCCAAAAATGGTTGCCGTGTTTGAATCTTTTCCCGATATTCATTTACCTTGGTACTCGTCCGTCATTATTGATTTCAGTGGAATCATGGTGAACTATTGGTACATCATTTTCGGAATCATCGGTTTTATTTATTTTACTTTTATGAACTGGAAAAAAACTCCCAGTGGTCACAAACAGTGGGATGCGATCAGTTTAAAACTACCTCTTTTTGGGGAAATGAATCGAATGGTTGCCGTAGCCCGCTTTACTCGTACCCTTTCCACTTTGTTAACCGGCGGTGTTCCCATGCTAAACGCTTTGGGTATCGTAAGAAATGTTGTGGATAATGACGTTTTAGCCCAAGCCATCGACGAAGCTCGCAGTAATATCAGTGAAGGGGAAAATATCGCCTCCCCTTTAAAAAGATCCAATCAATTTCCACCGCTGGTCATCCACATGGTTAGTACTGGTGAAAAAACGGGCGAATTAGAAAATATGCTTATCCAGGTAGCTGACATTTATGATTTTCAGGTCAGAAATAAAGTCGACTCGATGACGGGCCTTATGGGACCCTTGGTTTTAATAGTTATGGGATTAGTGATAGGCGTCATTGTGTTCGCAATTATGGTTCCGATGTTTGAAATGACTAACATTGCAGGGTAAGATATTTTTTATTAAAGACTGCTTTTAATTTATTTAAGATCGGTTGAAAGGAATAGTTATGTTTCAATTCAAAAAAGCCCTGCAGAGTATGTTGATACCAAAGAATTTAAAAAACCAAAAGGGTATGTCTCTGGTGGAAATTTTGATCGTATTGGCGATCATCGGTGCCTTAATGTCAGTTCTGATTCCCAACGTCGTTTCAAAATTGAATAAATCCAAAGTTGAAAATACAAAAATTGGAATGGGCCAAGTTATTAACGCCTTAAATATGTACTACAATGATTGCGGAGCTTTCCCCGCTACCCTAGAAGGTTTGTCTAAAAAAGACGAATGTTCTAACTGGGGTCCCGATCCCTACCTTAAAAAATTACCGAAGGATGCTTGGAATCACGAATATGGCTATTCGGTTGAAGGCAGCAACTACACCCTTTTAAGTATGGGTGCTGATGGCAAAGAAGGCGGCGACGGCTTTAACAAGGATCTCTCTTCAGACGACATGAATTAAAATGAACTACTACCAAAGTCAAATGGGCACGATCTCATCGTTACTCGTCGTCAAAATAGCCCAACTATTTTTCCTCCTCGAGCCTTGATCTCGCCTCCATTTGATTTTGTCGTCACGTTCATTTGCAAAAGGAATTGCTCTGAAAAATAAAGGTTTTTCATTAATTGAAGTTATGATCGTCTTGGCCATCTTAGGTGGCCTGTTAGCCTTGGTTATGCCGCGTCTCCAGCGTGATAAAAATAACGTTAAAAAAGTCATTCGCGAAATTGCCGTTTTAGGCAAAGAGGTTCGCAATCAGGCCCGAGTCAAGGGTGCTACCCACCGTTTGGTCATAAACATTGGCGAAATCGAAAGTACTTACTGGGTCGAAATGGCCAATGGTTCTGTCTTACGCAAAAGCAAAGAAGAGTTCGAACAAGACGCTAAAGAAAATAATGAAAAACTCAGCGATGAGCAGAAAAAAGACGCCGAAACATCTGGTTTTCAAAAATCGACGAAGTTTTTTAAAGAAGATAGAAAAGTGCCGAAAGGCATTAATTTTGTCTCTGTAGAAACTCCTTCTGCGCCGGAACCCATTACCTCCGGAACTGCTTACGTTTATTTTAATCCCGAAGGACTTGTCGAGCACGCAGCTATACAAATTATCAATAAAGAAAAACAGATTTGGACGTTGATTTTCAATCCGTTAACAGGGCATGCTGATATCATGGATAAAGCCGTGAGCCTTAAAGATGTCACCAAACAGTAATCTTAATCAAAATGGATTCACTCTTATCGAGACCGTCATTGCGATGGTTATTTTGGCTGCGGCTTTACTGCTATTGACCAGTAGTTGGAGCGGTAGTTTTATGCGTATCGCGAAGACTCAGAGAAATTTTGAAGTTTCAGTTTTACTGGAAAAAAAAATGGCCGAAGTTGAACTTGAATACCGGAATAAAGCCTTAGATGATATTCCAGAAGAAAAAGGCCCTGAAGAGTTTGGCGAAGACCACCCGGAATACCAATGGAAACTGGAATCTAAAAAATTAGAGATACCGGATATTGCTTCTACCTTAGCGGCGCAAGATGGCGGGGCGGATGCGTTTTTGATTTCGTTAGTAAAGCAGCTGACCGAAGGACTTTCAAAAATGATCAAAGAAGTAAAAGTCACCGTCATCTACACCAAAAATGGCAAAACTAATGAGTATTCGGTTACGACTTATTTCGTCGACTATAATAAAGAAATGACGATGGGAATGCCGGGAGGCGCGTAGTGAAATCGCGAATCGCCGTTGGCAATGCAAGCGGTTTTACCCTAATTGAAGTCGTTATCGCAATGACCATCATGGCGACATTGACGGTTTTGTCCACGCAAAATATTCAGACTGCCTTAAGGACCAAAATAAAACTCACTCAACAAATTGATGACATGTCACAAGTCCGAGACGCATTGCGAGTAATGGAAAGGGACGTCAACTTGGCTTTTCACTATCGCGATTTGGAAAAAGAAATGCGTGAGGAAATTAAAAAAGGCTCTGCCGCTAAGCCCTCCCCCGCTCCAGTTCCGCAAGATGGTTTTTTCCCGGGTCAAGATGCGAATCCTTTTAACCCGGGTGCTGCACCTGGCGCCGAAGCTGCCGGCGAAAAAGAAAACGACACTTATCGCGTGGACCCCACGACTCATTTTGTAGGCAAAGAAGATCAAATAAATTTTGCTACCACGAACACATCTAGAATGAGTACGGGCGAACAACAGGCCAACTTTATCAAAGTCGGCTACAGCGTGGGAAGTTGTTATAAAGAAGGTAGTAAAGAAACCACAGGGAAATGCCTTCTTCGTCGCAGCAGCAATGTGGTCGAAGGTGATATTACCAAAGGTGGAACCGAACTAGTGTTGATTGAAAACGTCGAAGAGTTCAAACTGCGCTACTTTGCTGAAGGCAAACAAGATTGGATCAACGAATGGAATACCCTAACCGGTGATGGCGCAGCCAAAGGTAAATTTCCAGATTTGGTGGAAATTTCATTAACCATTGCCAAAGGCGAAGGTTCGAAAAAAAGAAAAATTTCAATGCAGTTAATTGCGCAAATTCGTTTTCCCAATAACGAAGTTTCGGAAGGCAAAAAAGCCGCGACCGGTGCCCCATGACCTGGAAAGATAAATATTTCACTTATCGCTTATTCCGTTCCGCCAAAGGGACTAGCAACAAAAACTCAGAAAAAAATCTTTCCGAAAAAGGAATGGCGATTATTTTAGCCGTCTTTACTGTAGTCATCATCAGTTACTTGGCGGTCGAGATTTCTTACGAATCGAACGTTGAATATATCGTAAATGCCAATTCCATCCAAAGGCTGAAGGCGTATTATGCGGCCAAATCCGCAATGCAACTGAGCCTGTTACGAATAAAAATATTTTCTAAAATTCAATCTCAGTTTGGCGACAAAATTCCGCCCGAACAAAAACATTACTTAAACATGATTTGGTCAATGCCGTTTGCTTGGCCGCCTATCATTCCCACCGAGGCCAGCACCGTCGATAAGGATTTGATCAATGATACGGCCAAGGAATCTTTTATGGATTCCATTTACCGTGCCGACATCACTGATGAAGGTTCAAAAATTGACATTACCGACTTGGTTTCAAAATCAAAATTTTTGCGCGATTCGACTCGTCGACTTTTAAAAAATATTTACGATAACAAAGTTAAAAATGACGAATCTTGGGCCAGAAAACATGACACCATCCGAATTGATGAGGTTCTGAATAATGTTGTCGATTGGATGGATTCAGATACTCAGGGTTTAAACGGTAACGATGAACGTTCGTTTTACGCAGAACTTGGGTCGCAAGATTTGCCGCCGAACCGAGCTTTCCGTACTCCCGAAGAATTAAAAATGGTCAAAGGTATGACCGATGATTTGTATGATTTGTATAAAGATCAAATCACAGTTTACGGAATGAAAGGGATCAATCCAAATTTGGCATCTAAAGAAATCTTAAAAAGTTTAGATGCCTCTATCACCGAAGAAGTGGTAACTGAAATCATCAAACGTCGTGGTGATCCCGATATCGGTGGCGAATATAAAGATGCCGCCGATTTTTGGTCTTACGCTAATTCAAAAGGCGCCCGAGCCACTGAAGAAATCGAAAAAAATTCTCCTCTCACCTTTGATGCCGTGTATAACTTCCGCATCAAAGCTTACGGTGATTATAAAAATGCCACTCGCGAAATTGATGTTGTGGTTTTTGATTTAAAAAAAGCCGCAAAGTCGGCCGCGGCTCAGATTAAAAAAGAAGCTCTGGCTGCCACTCCGGGCGCTTCACCAACTCCGACTCCTTCCCCTACTGCAACCCCCGCCGGTGGCGCAGCCGCTGCGGGTGGTGGACAAAGTGGAGATAAGGCAGAAACACCTTCCAAAGGACCACCAAGAATAGTACAATGGATTGAAAAGAATTAGTTATGCTGTTTCAAGCAGACACCAAGGAAGGCTGTTAAAATGAAAAGTGTTGGTATTGATATTGGTTCTTCCAGCATTAAAGTTGTGGAAATCACCTCTACCAATCGCGGAATCCAAGTTTCAAAGTATTACGAGCACCTTTTGGGACAAAACCCAGCCTTTGATCCAGAATTAGATATCTTCGAATTCGTCAAACAGTTAACGGCTACCTACGACCCCGAAAAAACCAAATTTGTTTTATCAATTAGACAAGATCGAATCAGCACTCGTTTAAAAACTTTTCCGTTCACAGAAAGATTAAAAATCTTAAAGAGTTTACCTTTTGAGTTGGAAGAAGATCTTCCTTTTAATTCCGACAATTCCGTATTTGATTACCGGGCAGTTCGTTATTTAGGAAATCAAGCCGAAGTTCTTTGTTGTGCAACTCCTAAAACTCAAGTGGAACAACTTCTCACTCGATTTAAAGATGCGGGTTTTGAAATCAGTGTTATTTCTGCGGAGGCCGCGGCAATCGCCAATTGTTTCGAACGTTGGGATGATCCGGTTTTACAATTACCTGGAGTTGATTTATTAGAGGATGCCACGAACAGACCTGAACGCAAAATTGAATTGATTGCCAGCATCGGCCATAGTCGCACATTATTGCTGGCGTTAGAAAACAATCGCCTCATTTCCGTTCGTAGTATTTTATGGGGTGGGAAACTAATTGCAGAATCCATTGCAAAAAGATACGAAATCCCCTACATCGATGCTTTAAAAGAAATGCAGAACAAGGCTTTCATTTTAGCCAGCAAAGAAGGCGCCTCTTACGACCAAGTGGTCTTTTCCGATGTTATCGGAATGCAACTTAAAGATCTGGCCCGAGATATAAAAATTTCTATCTTAGAATTAAAAAGTGAATTAAATGGAGTTGTCGATAGCGTTCGTTTAATTGGTGGAGTCAGTCACATCATAAACGTACATGCTTTTTTTACGCAACAATTAGAGGTGCCAGTTAATCGTACTTCTGTTCTTAATCAATTTCCAAATGTTCAGTTCGAAAAAAATTCAAAAATTGATGCCGTTTGCTCGGTCGCACTGGGATTGGCGGTCGAAGGAATTAAAAAACCCAGAAGCCCAGCAATCAACTTTTTAAAAGGGGAATTTGCTCAAAGTAGTAATCAATTCAAAAAGTTCTGGGAAGACTGGGGCAGTACCATCCAGGTTTGTTTGGCCGCGTTTGTGATTTTTTTCGTTTTTTCCTATTTGCGGGAAGAAATGGCCCTGCAACTTTCTGGGCGTACGGAAGATACCTTAAAAGTTCAGGCAAAAAATGTCGCGAAACTTTCCAAAAAACAAGCCAGCGAAACTGGCGTGAAAAAATACTTAAAAGAACAGTTAGTTCGAGTCAGAGAAATGAAGTCGATTAGTAGTTTAACAACGATGAACTCTTCGATGGAAATTCTGAAAAAAGTTTCCGACGCCTTCCCTCAAAAAGCCTCAATGAAAGTCGATGTCTTAAAGTTTTCAGTAAACGAGCAACGAGTTCAAATCGAAGGATCGGTACAAACCCAGGCGCAGATCGATGCTTTGCAAAACGCCTTAAAGGGTTTATCGATCGATGGACAAATTGAAAAAATCGCGCCTAGTTTGAATCCTAAAAATGGACAAGTGGCTTTTGGTTTTGCGTTTAAGGTCGACAGAAACATAAAACGGTGAAGTGATGAATTTTGACGATATCAAAGAAAAGCTGATTTCCGAATTTGCTAATCTTCAAGAAAAGATTAAAGAGAGTTCCCTATACAATCAGCTAAAAGATAAATATGACAATCTTACTCCCAACGTACAGAAATCCGTTTTCTACGGAAGCATCGCCTTCCTAATACTTATTTTCCTTTACATTCCCTTTTCGTATTACAGCCAGTCGACTTCGTACGAAGCCGAATTTAA
>JAYVAZ010000445.1:0-2730 GCA_043750675.1 Pseudobdellovibrionaceae bacterium
TTTGCCGGAATAGACGGGATCCAGCACCAGGGCCTCCAGGCGGGCAGCGAGTTGGATCGCCTCGACCGTTGCGGCATGTGGCACGCCATAGGCGGGCCCCGCATGGCCAGCGACCACTTCAACTGCGGCGGGGTCAAACGGCTCTTCGAGCAACCCAGCCGCAGCGCAGGCATAAGACAGAACGTCAGCCCGAACGCGCTCCGGTTCGGCATCAATGTCGATTCCGACGATCCGCGTGTGCGGCAGGCAGATGCTCGCGCCCACGATCAGGCCGGCCTGCGTGCCGGCGCTGCCCGAACAATGGACGACGGCGCTGGGCTCGACGCCGAGCGTCGCGCACTCGGTAGCGATCTCGGCCGCGGTCGAGGCGTAAGCGACTGCGCCCAGTGGACTCGATGAAACACAGAAAAAGGAAGCGGCGGCTTCAGACACTAAGTCCAAATTAATGATTAGCTTGTTGATGATTGCGGCTTTGATTGCTGGCGGCTATGCATTAGTTAAAAAAATTCGGCAACAGGGCAAAACTCGCGATCTAATGCCACAAATTAAAATATTAACTCAGCATCACATGGGTCCTAAAAAATCTTTGGCTATAATTCGTGTAGCGGGCGAGTCCATTTTGATCGGAGTAACCGACCAAAATATCAGTTTAATTAAAACTTTAAGCCTTCTGGATGAAGATATTCCAGATACAACACCGCAGACTTTTGCGGAAGCAATGCCAAAAGATATATTTAAAACAAAAATTCCAAGTATTAAAATGCATTCTAAAATTGCCGAGGAAGATTTTTCTTTTGTCGGAATTAAAGATGCCGTGTCCGAAAAATTGAAAGACATGAGGAACTTGGGGTGAAGTCTTTTTTAAATTTAAAAAATAGAAAATGGTTTTTTTCCCTTATCACAGGAATATTTTTATTATCAATACCGGCGATGGCGCAGCTTACGTTACCTTCTGTTAATCTAGGATTTAAATCAGTTGATAATCCAAATGAAGTCGTCAACGCGGTCAAAATCATTTTAGTGTTAACGGTTCTTAGTTTGGCTCCGGCTATTTTGATTATGATGACCAGCTTTACTCGTATCATAATAGTTCTTTCATTCCTAAGACAGGCAATGGGAGTTCAGCAAATGCCACCGAATCAATTACTGGTGGGTTTATCTTTATTTTTGACTTTTTTTATTATGGGGCCGGCCTTCAAAGAAATTAATACCAATGCGCTACAGCCCTATTTAGCAGGTACATTACCGCAAGATAAAGCGCTGGAGAATTCTTTGGCCCCGCTAAGAAAATTCATGTTCCATCAAACGCGACCTTCTGATTTATCCTTATTTGTTAGATTGGCAAAAGTAGAAAAACCAAAAACCTTAGCTGACGTTCCGACTTTGGTTTTGATTCCTGCATTTATAGTTTCAGAAATGAAAACAGGTTTCCAAATTGGCTTTATTATTTTCCTTCCTTTTTTGATTATCGATATGGTGGCCGCCAGTGTTTTAATGGCCATGGGTATGATGATGCTACCGCCGGTAGTAATTTCACTTCCATTTAAAATCATGCTTTTTATTCTGGTAGATGGTTGGTCATTATTAATTGGCTCATTAGTTAAAAGTTTTGGTTGAAAAGGGAAGGTTATAAG
The DNA here is from genome assembly GCA_043750675.1 of Pseudobdellovibrionaceae bacterium. Lineage (GTDB taxonomy): Bacteria > Bdellovibrionota > Bdellovibrionia > Bdellovibrionales > Bdellovibrionaceae > JAYSSX01. The sequence goes on from JAYVAZ010000445.1 coordinate 1,635, forward strand.
TCATGGGTGAAGATTTAGTCATTCAGTTAGGGCAAGATGCACTTCGTACGACAGCAATGCTGGCCGCACCGATGCTGATAAGCACTCTAGTTATTGGACTTGTAGTCAGTATTTTCCAAGCCCTTACCCAGATCAACGAAGCAACTTTGACGTTTATTCCAAAAATGATTGTTATTGCGGTTGTAATCATTTTAGCAGGTCCTTGGATGTTAGATTTAATGAGCACTTATACAACGAATTTATTTGAAAACATTAGCACGTACGTAAGGGAGTAGTTTGAACAGTTTCTTATTTCCCGAAGGCCAGATCGTTGCCGTCGCATTAATTTTTATGCGAATGTTAGCTTTTGTGGTTTCGGCACCTGTTCTAGGGGTACAAACTGTTCCGACCTCACTAAAGATTCTTTTAAGTCTAATTTTAGCCTTGGTACTATTGCCGATAGTAAAATACCAGCACGTGGAATTAATCAAAATTAATGAAGAACTTATTTTATTGGCAATGCGCGAAATTGCGATTGGTTTGATCTTGGGTTTTTTAATGAAGTCATTTTTCTTTGCCATCAGTGTAATGGGTGAAATTGTCAGTTTATCGATGGGGTTATCTTCAGCGCAGATTTTTAATCCGGCATTAGGCATCCAGTCAAATATCATCGAACAGTTCGAAACCGTAATTGCGACTGTTTTATTTCTATCAATGAACGGCCACTACCTGTTTCTTTCGGGGATGGCAGATAGCTTGAGCGTACTTCCTGTGGCTTCACTTACTTTCCGATATGAGTCCTTCATTCATATGGCGGGATTAGCCCAAGAAATTATGCTGATCGGGATTAAAATGGCTGCACCCATTTTGTTAGCCGTCTTTCTGACTAATGTATCGATGGGTGTGTTAGGTCGCGCGGTTCCTCAGATAAATATTTTAGTTACCAGTTTGTCAGTAACAGTGATGTTAGGAATATTTATTCTGTTTATCACAATGCCGTTAACCGTAAACGAGATGCAAGGTTTAATGAATGAAATGTCTGATTACTTTTTTAAATATATGAAGGTGTTATAGTGGCAGATTCAGATAGTGAAAAGACAGAAGAAGCCACACAGGC
>JAYVAZ010000446.1:0-3035 GCA_043750675.1 Pseudobdellovibrionaceae bacterium
CGCTATAGTTGCCGGGGTATTGATTTTATTTATGTTGCCTAAATCAACCGAAAAATCTTCGGCTAAGCCGCCTTCTTTAAATACTCCGAATGAACTTTAAGACCGCGTTTGACCATGGCCTGATTTTCCTTAACTAAAATAAAAACCGCTTTGGTATCAAGAAATTTTTCATTAATAGGATTGGTAACGACTTTGTTATCCCAAGTTAAAATCGATATCGGTAGACCACCATGTTTATCCAAACACAAATTAACCAGTTCATCCCAAGATCCCTTGAACGTAAATTCCTTTTTAATTAAATTATCACCACGTGCAGTAAATAATTGATCCAATATCTCTTCGGTTCCGGGAAACAAAAGGGCCTTCACTAAAATCTCTGGGTGGGATCGGTTCGGACGTTGAATTCCTGTTGCGCCTACTTTTTTCATTCGAGGACGATGAATTTCATTTGTAATTTCGGCCACGATGGCTCCTTTAAATCCGCCTTCCCGTATCCTAGAGACCAATTCAATATTTGCGTAATCGATTTCACTGGGGACCACGTTATCCACCAGTACTAAAACTTGCGAGGCTTTGTCCAAATTGATTTTTTCTAAACAAGTCGGATTATATTGTGAACAGTTCAAATATCGAAAGCCCAAAGAATGTAAACGGTCAGGTATATGATTATTCCAATCTGCGGTCACCACGATACATTCCGGCGCGCGATCGCCTAAATTCAATAAGAGTGCTTTTTTGATGTCTTCAAAAAATTCAACATAGCCCTGCTTCGGCGAACCAAAGATAACAATATGGCCATCCATTTTATGCTCCCATCTTCCGGTCAATATTTTCATTTTTTTCAAAGAATTGAATTCAACGTAATCTGCGGCCAACTTAACGGTAACGGCCATTAAACCTATGCAGGTTAAGATCAGCGCGACTAAGGGTAAAGAGACACTATAAAACAAAAGTCCCATGTCAAAGCATCGGACTTTTGCCTGGAACCTTAACGCGACCTAGGTCCAGCGAGGGTTACAATTCAATTAAAAAATTACTTCGGCTCGCAAGGGCGAACATGGTCAGCATTGTCGGGATCAGGAGACAGGGTTTCTTCTCCCAGGGCTGCTTTGCTTTCGATCGCACAATTTAAAATCCACAATCTCAATACCTTAGCTCGCAATACATCAAGCAAATCATAACCATCATCAAGAGGTGGCATGGTTTGATTGACCGCAACCGCTTTGTATAACTCACTTTGCGAAGGAAATCCTTTTACAACAGCGGGCAAATCTTCTTTAAATAAAGTCGCATAAGTTGTTAAATCAGCATAATAAGAAATCGCATCGTGATCAGGTGTTGCCCCAAGTGCTGAGTGGCACTTGGTACAACTTGTATCAAAAACGTACTTCTTAACAATTGCATAATCGATATTTTCTGGATGTTCAAAGTAAGGCTTCAAAAGTTCTTTTAACGTCGGATCGGGTTTGTTAACAACAATACCGGATTTTTCGTTAGCTCCGTTCGCAATCCACAAACTCACCAATTTTTTTTGATCGGCAGTTAATTGAGGCTTATCAATCGGCGGCATGTGACGTTTGCCTTCAGCCGTAAGTACGTCGACTAAAACACTTTCTTCAGCCGAAAAAGGTTTTACTAAAACCCGGCCTTCTTTAGGTACTAAGATGGATTGGTAATTTGACAAATCAATACCATCTTTATGAGTGGTTGAATTATGACATTGAATACAACTATCTTTTAAGACCGCTTTTTCAACATGCGAATAATCAATAATCTGAGGTTTAGTCAGCAATTGTTTTAATGCATCCGCTGATACCGGCTGGTCATCGGGCTGTAGATAGTTGTGCTCGGTTCTAACCGAACAGCCTAAAAGAATAAACACGGCACAGATTTGAATACAAATTTGAACGAAACTTATTTTTTGTAGACTGCATTTGGTTTTCATAAATTACTGCTTAACTGCTTCCACATTTAAAAGTAAAGTAACTTCATCCAATACGGCGCCAATCATTTGAGTCATACCGAACTCAGATCTTTTGATAGTGCCCTTAGCTTTGAATCCGGCTCTCACTTCACCCGATGGAGCTTTACCCGCACCAAGGCTTACAACTTGAAGAACAACTGGTTTAGTTTGGCCATGCATTGTTAAAGTTCCTTCTAAAGAAACCGGGTTTCCATCGTTATCATAAGCCACTTTGTCGGCTTTGAATGAAGCTTTTGGAAAGTTCGCTACGTCAAAGAAACTTGCCGAACGGATATGAGTATCACGCTGAGCCACTTTAGTGTTTACGCTGTTCATTTCGATATCTACGTTCACTGAAGAAGCAGCTTTAGATGCAAAAGTCACATTACCTGTGAATTTGTCAAAACGACCCACTACTAAACTGATGCCCATGTGATTAACTTCGAAACCGATATTGCTGTGATCAGGATCGATCTTATAAGCGCCATCTTCCGCGGTTGCTGCAAACACGCTTGCAGACTGTAAAAGGACAAAACCCAAACTGATAATTAAATTTTTTGCTAACATATATTCCTCTTTGTAAATTGTTATAAATTTCTATCTGATTTATAACATTGCATCCATTATTAATAAAGCAGACACACAATATCATTGTTATAGGAAAAACCTATGGTTTTCTTGGACTACTATGTATTCCTAGTTGGAATCACTTACGAATTTTATAACAAATGTACTGCGTTTAACCACACTCCAGCGCAAACTCTGCCGCCTAAATGATTTTAAGCTGCAGCGATGTGAAGTGCTGTTTATTTTTAACAAACAATTTGGCGATAGTTTGGACAGTAAAGTTTTCTAAAATTCGTCATATAAATTTGAAAACACCCGTTTCTAGTTTTTTCAGTTTAAATGGTCGTAACTGTTCACAATGAAAAGCCTATTGAAAAATTAAAAAAAATGAAATGCTCTGGGTTTGGAATGCATAATTCGATGGCACTTATGCGAAGTGTTACCATTATTTTCATGCTTTAGGATTGACCACGATATTTTTTTTCAATCTACTAATTGCCAATCA
>JAYVAZ010000447.1:0-9332 GCA_043750675.1 Pseudobdellovibrionaceae bacterium
TCTACAAATAAAAAAAGCAATGTTTTAAACATTGCTTTTTTTAATGCTCTAACCCGATTTCCGTACTTCCGCTAACAGAAGCAAAAAGAAACCAACCGAAATGGTTTAGTTAGTTTTTGTAGCCGTACCTAAATGACGATCGATGATGTCTTTGAATTCAGAGAATGGGTAAGCACCTCTCAAAGAAACACCGTTGATCAAGAAACCGGGAGTTCCGCTGAATCCGAATTTCTTTGCTTCTTCCATGTCTGCATTGATTACAGCCATTACCGAAGGATCATTAAGATCTTTTTCAATCTTCTTAAGATCTGCGCCAACTTTTTTCGCGGCTTCTTTAAAGAAAGCTTCGCCTTTAGTTTTCATTTCATTTTGATTTTCAAAAATGATGTCGTGCCATTTGTAAGCTTTGTCCTGGCCTTGTTTAGCAATTGCTTCAAAATACTTGGCAGCAGGCATTGCTTTAGGATGGAAGTCTAAAGGTAAATGTTTGTAGATGATACGAACTTGATCAGGATAATTTTTCAAAACTTCCTTAACTGTTTCGTGTCCACGAGAGCAATACGGGCACTCAAAGTCAGAATACTCTACGATAGTTACTTTAGCATCGGCGGGACCCATTTGTGGGCGGCCTGCGGTTAAAACCGGCTGAAGAGGTTTTGAAAACTCTTCGTCACGTTTCTTACCTTCTTCTTGAGCTTGTTTTTCACCCTGTTTAGATTGGGCTTCTCGAGCAGCTTTGTTAACTACTTCAATAAATTGCTCAGGGCTTTTTTCAATCGCTGCAAATACGATCGACGGGTCTTTTTCAATAGCTTCTTTTAATTGTTTTGCTGACGGTGCACAAGCCGTGATAGCCAATGCCACAATCGCAATGCTGGAAATAAATAAATTCTTCAAGGGTCCTCCATAGTTGGTCTTAAGGAGCTTAGTACAGCATGCAAAAGAACTGAAAACAATAGCTTTTGCAATAAGACTTAGGTCTAGCCAATATGCATCTGTTCCTTGGATTCCAACCGCTGGCTGATATAATGAAACTATCTTCAAACCCGATTAAAAATCGTAACGAGGCCAATTATGCGGATTTCACATTATTTTATTGTTTCATTAATGAGTTTAACTTTTTTCACAGCCCCAGCGCACGCGGGATTAATTTATAATTACTCGCAGTTAGCTCTGAAGGATCTGGATCAGATGACAAAAATTGTTAAAGAAAAAATTAAAGAGTCTAAACAAAGCGGTGGCGATAAAGTGATTGCTCTTAAAGAAGGTTTGCAGGCGGTTTATACTCGCCCCAACGAAGATTTCTTAATTGAAAAAATTGTTTCGCCTTTGAAGAATGCTTTAGATGAGTTAGAGGCCTATGAGGAAGCAGTGACACAATTGGTTCGGGAAGCAACAGGGGCTTTAGGTAATCCGAAGGCGTTCAAACCTGTAGCACAGGTGTCGTATGCAATCTTTTTGGATAACTTGATGAGCGAAATGCGCCCTAATATCCATGAAAAATTCGAAAATTCTATTTTTAAAATCATCAAAGACGCCAAAATAAAAAACACAAAAGAAGCGATCAATGAACGTAATCTTCGCATGATGAAAATTCGTCCTTCTCCTAGTGAAATTGCCGAAGCGGCCTTAGACGAAGCCGCTTCTGAAATTAAAGCTAAAAGGGAAAAAGAAGAGAAGGAAGCCAAAGAACCGAAACTTCCTGAGGTACGGCCACTAGATGAAAAACCTACGCCCAGTGCCACGCCTACCAAAAAATAGCAGGCTTAATCGTAGGGACGCCCAGTCGGGGACACCTATTCGCGGACGCGTTGGCCCGCGGCGGTACCACAACCTATAAAAACGACTTTTGAAGATTAGTATTCAATGCTTCCAAAAATGGTTCGGTATTCATGTATTTATCAGCAGTGACTTTATCACCATAAATGCAGGCAGCCAGATCCTTAGTCATTTTTCCGCTTTCCACTGTTTCCACACAAACTTTTTCCAAAGTCTCGGCGAAACGAATCAAGTCAGCGTTGCCATCTAGTTTACCACGGAAGGCCAAACCCCGAGTCCAAGCAAAAATGGAAGCGATTGGATTCGTTGAGGTCGGTTTACCTTGTTGATGCATACGGAAGTGACGAGTCACCGTTCCATGTGCGGCTTCGCTTTCCATTGTTTTACCATCTGGTGTAACCAAAACCGAAGTCATCAACCCTAAACTGCCAAAACCCTGCGCTACAGTATCTGACTGCACGTCACCATCATAGTTTTTACAGGCCCAAACAAAGGCACCATTCCACTTCAGAGCACTGGCTACCATGTCATCGATTAAACGATGTTCATATGTGATTCCTGCGGTTGCATATTTTTCTTTGAATTCTTTTTGGTAAATGTCTTCAAAGATCTCTTTAAATCGACCATCGTATTTTTTTAGAATCGTATTTTTAGAAGAAAAATAAAGGGGCCATTTTTTATCCAAAGCCGTATTAAAACACGAACGCGCAAAACCGCTAATTGATTCATCTGTGTTGTACATGGCCATCGCTACGCCATCACCTTTGAAATTATAAACTTCGTGTTTGGTGGGGGTTCCGCCGCCTTCAGGTTCGAAGGTGATGGTTAGTTTGCCTTTGCCTTTGGTGGTAAAATCAGTGGCCTTGTATTGATCGCCGAAGGCATGACGGCCGATACAAATTGGTTTTGTCCAGTTAGGAACTAACCGCGGAACATTTTTGCAAATGATGGGTTCACGAAAAACAGTTCCATCCAAAATATTTCGAATAGTACCATTGGGCGACTTCCACATTTGTTTTAAATTGAATTCTTTTACGCGGGCTTCATCAGGGGTGATGGTCGCACACTTAATTCCGACGTTGTATTTTTTGATTGCTTCGGCCGACTCCACTGTAACTTTGTCTTCGGTTTTATCGCGGTATTCCATGCCTAAGTCATAATATTTAATATCGATTTCAAGGTAAGGAAGAATCAATTTTTCTTTGATGTATTTCCAAATAATTCGGGTCATTTCATCGCCATCAAGTTCCACAACGGGATTGGCTACGGTAATTCTTTTCATTTCTTCTCCATCTGATGTTCAGCTATGTCTGGCCGCAAGGCCTTGTCCGGCTGAAGCACTTCGCCCCGCCTACGGCATCAATTTAGCCAGAGTGGAGCGATGTTGTCATCAGATATAGAAATTAATTTCCTGCGATATGTGTGCTCAAAGACATCGCTACCATCTCGGTATACAACTCTTTATAATTTGACATGACCTTTAAAGAATATTCTTTAGGCATAATTCGTTTTGAGTTCAATTTACGCACATTTGCCGCGCCCATATTATAAGCTGCGATATAGTTAGTTGGGTTACGGTAAAATTTATCGCTAAGATAAGCCAGGTAAGCCGCACCTAACTTGATATTCATCACCGGATTTTCTAATGTCTTTTTACCATTCCATTTGATTCCGCTTTTTGCCGCAAACCATTCGGCTGTGCAAGGGCGAATTTGCATCAAACCAATTTCGCCAAAAGTTCCTACAATTTTGGGATTGAATTTACTTTCGGTTTCAATAACAGCTAGCAAAAAAACCGGGTCAAAATTGTAGCGTTCGCTTTCTTGAACAATCGTTCGCGCAATGGCGGCAGAACGTTTTTTATATTCTTGTGGTAGCCGCTCGTAAATCGTGTTGTAGATGGCCACTTGGAAGCTTTGTATGTCACTAGCTTGCGAGGCAAAGCTGCCGCGATAAAATTTACCTAACAATTCTTTGGCGTGGCTTTCGCGAACTTCGTGATCGATGGGGTCGACTTTGATCTTGAAGAGTGTGCCGTAATCAAAGTTTTGATAAAGCATAATGTTCATTAGAAGAAATAAAACAAAAATGAATTTGTTCATTAAATTTGTGTGTTTCATTTGGCACCCACCTTAACGGTACTAATCCGTTACATAAGAGTTATCCAAAGGTCGTGCCGAAAGTTAAGTATCTGAAATCATTATAAATATCAAAACAGAACACGTGGTAACTGAGGTAATAAGGATCGTAGATATGGTGTCGAAAACGGTTCTACACCTGTACAAAAATTCGAGATTCAAAACTGAACGTTTCAAAATGAGAAAAATTAGGACCCAACAGAAGTCGTGATTGATTCATTTTGACTCAAGTTTTCCTGTGGATCGCCGAATAAATATTCAACCTCTAAAAGGATTTTGGAAGGAGATTTATATGTTTATTCAAGGTGATTTGCAGGCTGTTTTTGATGCCTTATTCTCGGTAGGTGCGATCGATCCCGTTTTAAAAATGGATTGGTCACAGTTGACGGCCGAAATGAGTTTAAAGCCAGTACAGATGCAGAGTTTATTTACTGAATTAAATCAATGTGGTGGGGATAGAGATCAAATCAAAACGATTTTAGCTCAACTAGATTCAAAGTCAGTGAGTTACATTGCAATGGAGGTCGCTCGTGAATTTGCCGAATTCCAAGATCGCAAGAACTTACATTAAAGCCTTTCTTTTCTGCTTGTTTTTCTTTACTCAAGTTTCAGTGAAAGCTTGGGAAGTAGACATGTCACGTCGAAATAAAGACATGAAAAAGTGGAAGGGCCCAGCGGCCGTCCAGATGAAATCCAGCGAAGAAGAAACTTCGGTTTTTTCTAATCTAGTAAACGTTTTGGATCCTACCCAAGACATCGTAATTTTAAATACAGAAAAAGGCTTTGTACCCGACACTTTAAGTCTTAAAAAGGGCCAACAGTATAAAATTCACATTGTAAACGTAAATGAAAAAGAGAAAAACGCGAGTTTCATTTTAGATGCTTTTTCAGAACAACACGCGACCTATTTTGGAATTGAAAAAAGTTTTCAAATTCAGCCCAAAGTCGATGGTATTTTTTCTTTTCAATGTCCAGAAATGTCTCACCAAGGTAAATTTGTAGTCGTTTCCGACGACGCCAGAAAACCTGCAGGCGAATAAATTATGAGCCAGTCCGATAAAAGTGTATTTGAAGATGCCATTAGAAACTTTTTGGGACCGGTATATCCGCTTTTACAAGATAATTCCATTTCCGAAATTTTGATCAATGGCCCCAAAGATATTTTCATCGAACGTGGTGGAAAGCTTTATAAAACTGACGCCCAGTTTCCGGATGAAGATGCTTTACGTGCAGCGGTTAATAACATCGCACAAAGTATCGGCCGTCGAGTTAGCGAAAATGAACCAAGACTAGATGCCCGTCTTCCAGATGGTTCGCGTATTGCGGCGGTTTTGCCTCCTTGTGCAAGAAACGGAACGACAGTCAGCATACGTAAATTCACCCAAAGCAAAATGAGTTTTCGCGATTATGTAATGAATGGTGCCATCACGACCGATGCGGCGCAATTTTTAGATATCTGTATGTACTTAGGAAAAAATATTTTAGTTTCTGGAGGTACGGGTTCGGGAAAAACAACATTGTTGTCGATGTTATGTTCTCGAATTCCTAAGGGTCAACGGGTGATTGTGATTGAAGATAGCAGTGAATTAAATATTCAGTATGAACATGTTGTTATGTTTGAAACTCGCCAAGCCAATCAAATTGGTGAGGGTGAAGTCAGTATGAAAGATCTATTAAAATCCAGTTTGCGTTTACGTCCGGATCGCATCATCGTTGGTGAAGTTCGTTCTGGCGAAGCAATGGAATTAATCAATGCAATGAACACCGGGCACAAAGGTTGTTTGGGAACTGTGCACGCCAATTCACCTGAAGATGCTATTGTCCGTTTGGAATCTTTAGCGCAATCCGCTGACAACAATATGAGCGAGAAAGCTCTCCGTTACCAAATTTCGTCAGCGATTGATATCGTGGTACAGATTTCTCGATACTCCGATGGTAGCCGCAGAATCGCTTCTATTGCCGAGGTGGGTGGCTTGACGCAAGATGAAAAGTACGATGTGAAACCTATTTTCCAAATGTCGCGAATGGTCAGGTCGCCAAATGGCCAATTAATTGGGCAGATTCTTCCTACCGGTCACGTGCCACGATTTATGAATGAAATTTTGGACCATCAATTGCCTTTTCCTATTGGAAAATTTAATAAACCGACCGCAGCATAAATTGATTTAATTTTCTCGATTTAAAGAAAACCATCAGATAGAACTATCTAGTGCAAATTAGCTGTAAGCTTTCTAATTCAATATTAACTTATCTGCAGGATTCAAACGAGGACATCATTCCCTTGTTGGACTCCAGTTCATTATCTGATGAATGTTTACAAGATCCTTCGTATTGGATGCAGGTCAATGAAGCCGAAGAGTTTTTAATGTTCGCTACAAAACATTCGCGTGATGTTCAAAATCAAGAAACAGCACTGCAATGGATTGAAAAAATTGGGCATAGTTCACCGCAAATTCGATGTTGGGGAGTTTTGGATAGTGTCCTTCGAATGATGCCTCAACCAACCGAAGTTTTTATGCACGCGGAAAGATTTGTTTCGAATTTTATTTCTTCTTCGCATTTGATTGAAAAAGTAGTTCGCAGCGAAAATGGAATTGAATTTCAAATGCCATTTATGGCCGAAGAATATCCGTTAGTCAGTGCTTATATTAAATCCAGTTTTGAAAGTATTCCGGTTTATTCGCACCAACCTTTGGCGCATGCGGAATGGAATAAAAATACTTTTAAGATCACATGGGGACTTACACAAAACATTCTTATTTCAGAAGAACAATCGGGACAGATTTTAAATCCTAAATTAGTTCATTCAGTATTGAACTCCTTGGAAGTACAGCAATCGGCATTACTGCAAAAATCAATGATTTCGGCTGCGAAAAATAAAAAGCATCTTTCTGGAGAACTATCAGCTTCGTTATTTAATTTAGGTCCCGAGCTGACTTTTGTCGGCGCCGTTTCCGCAATGCAGGATTCAGTTGCAGCACCTGCGGTTCCGTCGACTCCAGCTAAGGCGCCCCTTACTTTTGTGCGCGAGCGCACATCAGCGCAGGAAAATTCTTTAGATTCGCAAACGCGGTTAGAACTTTCGCAAAATATTTCAAAGTTGGGCGACTACATGGTTCGGGCCCAACAGCTGGTTACTTTATTAGTCGGCCAAGAACGCATGAATCCATCAGTTAAAAAAGCAATGGATGTTGTTGATTGGGAGTTCGTGAAAAAACAATATCCCGTTTTATTAGATGCCTGTCGCGAAATTTTGACTTCGCCTAACCTCCCAGTAAATTCTAAACCTGAAAAAAATGAGGACTCCCATGTCTGAGATCATTAGTGTTCATGCCCGTGAAATTTTAGACAGCCGTGGTAACCCTACGGTTGAAGTTGATGTAATTACCTCCAATGGAGCAATGGGGCGAGCCGCAGTTCCTAGCGGCGCTTCAACCGGTGCACATGAAGCTTTTGAGTTACGCGATGGCGATAAGAAAAGATATCACGGTAAAGGCGTACAGCAGGCGCTAAAAAATATTCGCAGCACTATTGCCGATGAACTTTTAGGACTTTCGGTTTTTGATCAAGCCATGATCGATCACATGATGATCAGACTTGATAACACCGAACAAAAAACTAAATTAGGGGCCAATGCGATTTTGGGAGTTTCTTTAGCCGTGGCCAAGGCTGCTGCGATGGAAGCCGGACTGCCGTTGTTTAGATATGTGGGTGGTTCACAGGCTAATCGTTTACCGGTGCCTTTGATGAATGTTTTAAACGGCGGAGCCCACGCAAACAATGGTCTTGATATTCAAGAGTTCATGGTTGTGCCTTTGTTATCTACTTTTTCCGAATCATTACGTGCCGGTTCAGAAATTTTTAATAGTCTGAAGAAAATTCTATCCGAGCAATCCCTATCGACTTCAGTTGGTGATGAAGGGGGATTTGCTCCCAAGTTGAAAAACAACGAAGAAGCAATGACGATATTGATGAAGGGGATAGAAGCCGCCGGTTACAAAGCCGGAGAAGATGTCTTTTTGGCTTTAGACGTAGCCTCCACCGAATTATTTAAAAAAGATCAGTATCAGTGGGAAGGTAAATCCATTTCTCCTGAAGAGTTGTTATCCATTTATCAAAGTTGGACTAAAAAATATCCATTGATAAGTATTGAAGATGGTTTTGCTGAAGATGATTGGGGTTCGTGGAAAAAAGCGACTGCTGTTATGGGAAATAAAACTCAATTAGTAGGTGATGATTTATTTGTGACCAATCCAAAACGATTAAAAATGGGTATTGAAGAAAATGCGGCCAATGCGTTGTTAGTTAAGGTTAATCAAATTGGAACCTTAACTGAGACCACTGAGGCCGTAAGAATGGCGCAGCGAAATCGAATGAGTACAGTAATGTCCCATCGAAGTGGTGAAACTGAAGATACCACTATTGCAGATTTGGCCGTGGCCCTGGATTGCCACCAAATCAAAACCGGAAGTCTTTGTCGTTCGGAACGTACGGCAAAGTACAACCAGCTGCTTCGCATTGAAGAGATGTTAGGTCCGGCTGCTGAATACTGGGGTAAACAAGCATTTAGACTGCATAATTAGACTTTAGTTCGTTTATTTTTTGTGAGCCGGGTTTTATAATAACTAGATGATTCAATCCTATCTATATCAACCGTTAAAAGTTTTTTGGTTTTGTGTTTTTTTTATTATAATAAGTCTGCTTCTTAATGGCAGTTTTATGCGCCTTTATAGTTTGAGTCGCGATCAAGTGACTATTGCTGAACAGATCCGTTTATTAAAAAAGCAAATTACCGAATTGGATGTTCAGGTTCGCAAAGCGAAGGATCCTGCCTATATCACCAGACAAGCTTTGGATAACTACGATTTTGCCGAAGAAGGCGACTTGGTTTTCGTTTTTTCCGAATAGGTCAATCACAAATAATATTGAAATATCAGCATGTTGGAAGTTTTTTTAGAGTTAAAACTCTGGGTCTATTGACTTCATTGGTGTTTTTATACAGAATAAACTCCTATGACTTGGAATCCAGAAAAAATTAAAGATTTGCGTTTAAGAATGGGTTTTTCATCTTCGCAATTAGCACAGAAGTTAAACTGTAAATCAACTGACATTCAAAGTGCCGAATCAGGGGCATTCCATTTTACTGCCGAACAATTATCTATGCTGAATCTTTTGTTTAATCAGGCCGAAGCCTGCTCGTTAGAAATTTCGGAAGCCCCCTTGGCCGAACAAATTTTAGAGAAAAATGAATTGATGCAGATAGACCTAATCACGGTGAAAAAAATCTTTTCCGAAAATAATTAATTCGTCGTATGTATATGGCGTGAAAAATAAAATATACCTAATTGATATTAGTTCGATGATATTTCGTGCGTTCTATGCGGTCCGCCCGCTGACCTCTCCTAAGGGAGTTGT
>JAYVAZ010000448.1:0-9327 GCA_043750675.1 Pseudobdellovibrionaceae bacterium
CTACCTACGCTCAATATATTCAAGCTGTAAATGTCGGTGGGACCGCAACTAAGGAGTTGGTATTTAATCCTTATGGCGGCAACGTCGGTATAGGAACGATAACTCCGGGTGCGCCTTTAGATGTTAAAGGTGCGATCCGATTATCAGGTGCGACTTCGGGTTATACAGGATTCCAGCCAGCAGCGGCAGCAGGATCTACCGTCTGGACTTTGCCGGCAGCAGATGGAACTAATGGACAAGTATTAAAAACAGATGGTGCAGGAATTTTATCTTGGATAACACCATCAGGAACGGGATTAATGCCGGCAAATAATTTAAGTGATCTTGCCAACGTAACAACTGCAAGGACTAATTTAGGCTTAGGAACCGCAGCGGTATTAAACGTAGGAACGGGCAATAATAATGTTGTTCAACTAGATGGCACGGCTAAATTACCGGCAGTTGACGGAAGTGCATTAACAGGATTAACGGCGGCGCAAATTCCAAACTTGGACGCGGCAAAAATTACTTCTGGAACGATAGCGGCGGCTAGAATGCCGGCGTTAACCGGTGACGTGACGATGACCGCAGGGACGACAGCGACCTCAATCAGTGCATTGGCGCGATCAAAATTAGCGTCGGGAACAAATAATCATGTTTTAATTAATGATGGATCTGGAGTGATGGCTTCAGAAGCTAACTTAGCAGTTACCCGTGGTGGTACTGGCGCAGGTTCATTCGGCAACAACTCGATCATTTTATCAAATGGTACAGGCTCAGCATTAACATCATTGAATTGTACAATAGGCCAAGTAATTAAATTTGATGTTTCTGGATTCGCAGTTTGCGGTGCGGATAGCACTGGCGGTACGGGTGATATTATCAATGGTGGAAACACAACGGGTGCCGCAGTTACTATTGGTACAAATGACGCCCAAAACTTAAATTTTGAAACTAATAATGCTACGAAGATGACTATCTTATCTAACGGAAGTGTTGGTATAGGAACAACGAACCCAGTCTATGTCACAGAAATCAATGGAACCCCCTCGGCAGCCGGATTTCTATTAGGACTCGTTGATACCCGTTCGTATGCAATCAATCGTGGTGGCGGCATTACCTTTAACGGAATCTACGATAGCAGCAGTACCCGAGCCAACTACGGTGGAATAAAAGGATTGATAGAAAATGCGACTGACGGCGATTATGCCGGATATTTGTCTTTCGAAACTAGAGTCAATGGTGGTTCTCTTGCTGAAAGTATGCGCATCAGTTCTGCCGGAAATGTCGGCATTGGGACAGCATCGCCGAATTCAAATCTAAATATTCAATCGGCGGTTGGTACCCCAGCATCGTTCAACGTTGAGCAAGGCAATGTTACTCACTCCTTTGGTCAAGAGGCGAATGCTTCAACAAAAAGTGTGTTTTTTGTTAGTGGTGCACACCAATCATCCGGAATTGCACTGGTAAAGGGTTTTGGCGTGGGCGATTCGCCGGGCCTCATCCTTAGCGGATATGTTGGCTCGACCACTCCCACTGTTGCACCAACCATTTTGCGTGGAGCAAAATGGAATGGAGCCTCCGCGGGTGCCAACGTTGGAGCTACAGAAAAATTGTTACAAATGCAGAATAATGATGGCACCACATATATCACGATGTTGGGTTCGGGCAACGTCGGTATTGGAGAGACCTCACCTGGCTTCACACTTGATGTAGTAGCAAATGTTGTGAATGATACAATGAGAATTAAAAACTCGAATGCATCTGGATATACTACTATTAATTTCACCGACCATTTGGGAACACAAAAAGCATACATGGGTCGCGCTAACTCTTCAGCGGCCCAGTATCCTGGGAAACTTGTCATTGCCTCCGACGGTGAAGATATCTTATTTGAATCTTCTACTACCGCCTCACTGCCTCGAATGACAATTAAATCAACAGGCAACGTCGGCGTGGGAACTACGAGCCCAGCTGGTATCTTGGATGTTCGAGGTGGCAATGCAGCCGTTTCGGCAAGCGGTACCAGTATCAATCTGTATGCACAAAACGGCGGCGTTGTAATGGGCAATGGCGGAAATATAATTCTGATGCCTGGCACGGCACCAGCTGGTGGCAGCTATATAGCTGGCAACGTGGGTATCGGGACGACATCGCCTGGAGCCAAACTGGACGTTAATGGCACAACCAAACTGGGCGCTTCTGGTTCGGTCATAACGAACATGGTTAAGTGTTCTGTAGCCCTAGCCAACACAACTTTATCAATTGCTGTCGCCTGCGTCGGAATTCCTGCTGGCGGGGCTGGGTGGTCCTGCCAGTGTTCAATGAATTCCTCGCACGCGACCTTAGCTGGTACCCCTGCCACGAACGCGATTAATACAATCAAACCTGGCTTCAGCGCAATTGCGACCACGGCAGCAGATAACGTCTGGGTTCGATTAACAGCGGCCATGACTGCATCGAATACTTCAACAGTTAACTGCCTTTGCATGAATTAAAAACTATGACGCCTTCATTCCTTGGATTACAGAGGCCATTAAAACGCTCTACAGCCGCATTACAGGCGTTGAGAACCATCAGGTCGTCCAAGATCAAAAGATCGATTCACAGGACCGTCAGATCGCTTCTAAAGCTGAAAAAACTGAAGTCGATGCCAACAGGCAACGTAGGTATCGGGACGACAAGTCCCGCTAGCCGGCTCGATGTGAATGGCGAGGTTAAGTTTGGAAATACTGCATCAACTTGTAATTCAACAAATGAGGGACAGCATTCGGCACAGCATCAACATTGAAATCCCTAGTATATGGTTCTATTGACAACGTGACACTTACTACGGGCCGATATACCAGCATGGTGGGAGGGCTTTACAATAGCATAACTGAATCGCCTGTTCAGGTGGTGGTTCCCATCGCGGGAACGTTCAAGAATTTTTGTATGAGAACGACAGCTGCACAGGGTGGCTCAAGTAGCACCCTCACGTTACGTATAAATGGCGTAAATACGAGTGTCGTTATTACTGTCACGGCGAGCGCCGGAGCCGGAACATTCTGCGACAACTCCAATTCAGTAGCATTTGCTGCCAAAGATCTGATGTCAATAATCATCGGTGGCGCCACTACGCCAGCAACCACGGGAATGGTCATTGAGTTCGACGCGAATTAGCAACAAGGGATGGAAGCGGCCTTCATAGGTACGAACCCCAATGGTCTCAAAAAAATCGAGAAAACCCACAACTCAAAATAAAAAGGTTTTTCGTCGTGCCTTTTCGGTGGCCTAGGATTTTCATCAATTGGACGGCATCAAAATGATATCAGTCCCTTTGTATAACCTATCATTAGGTTTCCGATTTTCTCATTGATTAGCGGCTGCAGAACTTTTTGACAAGTATCAACATTGAAGGGCTCGAAAAACGACATCCGCTCACGGATTTTTTAATTCTTTTGTAACTTACTAAAAATATTGAACTTCTTCGACTGACAAAATTTGGCGCTAAATCTTTGGATTCCTTTCCTATTTTGCGTCTCAAGTTGAGACATTTCTATTATTCTTCAAATAATTAAACCAGTTAGCGTAAACCTGTTTCCGGGCATGGGCCTAGCAATACTGACTATTGAGGCTGAAACCATTTTTCGTTTCGTCTTATATGAAGGAGAACTTATGAAAACACAATTCTTTATCTTACAGGCTCTGCTGCTGGTATCAATGGCCGTGCTTGGGATTGGTTGTGCTAAAAAATCCGGAGCCAAGGCAACTGTAGTAGCGGCGACTCCGACACCAAACCCATCGGGTACCCCAACTACTTCGGGATCGGTTCCTACTTATTCTACCGGTGATACCGTAGCGTTCTATCCTGAAAACCAGCAGAATTTAACAGAATACGTGGGCGCGCCCCATCCTTTAAATGCTCCAAAGAACTTCAGAATTAATGTTGATTTAAGTAATATCGGAAATGGTCGTTACGCAGGAACCGTTCAAATGGGTTACTACGACAACGGACAATCTTTTAATGGAAAATTTGAATCAGGAACAGGTTATGCCGGTCAACACAATGGCGGAGCCGTATACAGTCAGCAAGATAAGAACAAACCAGAGAGCGAATTTAATCAGTGGTTTACTTGGGAAAATAAACAAGTGTTCCACGGTTTCTTTTCGGATAACCAAGGTGCCGTAATATTAGTAATTGATGGTGGCCTAGATTTAGGCGATGGCGGTGGAATGACCGACATGGATGGTTCTTTGTGGTTTAAAAACTTTGGAACTGGATATGCTTCCGCTTCCAGCGAAAAATGCTGGTTTGTTTGGATTGGTCCTTATGCTTGTCGGACTTTTAAAGTAGGCGATGAAGTGGTAACTAACTCGGCTTTGTATCCTAAAGATGGTTACAAAAAATTAGGTTCTTTTTGGGGACTGAAACGTGCGAAAGCAATTAGAAATTAAAATATAAATAAATTTTTTAAAGAAGAGGTTTTTATGAAAACAATTTATCAGAACAAAGTTAAAGCGGGAATCATCGCATTACTTAGTTTGGCTGTTATGACAATGGTGGCCTGTAAAAAAGGTGGCAGTGGCAAAGCGAGCACCGTGGCAAATACCTACGCCGTTGGTTGCAACAATTGCTTTACGAACTCGATGGTTTTGTTGGATGGAGTTTACACGAAGTCTTATGATGACATCGTCGAAATGACTTTCGATTTGTTAGGCGACGCCAGCGGATATGTAAAGGGACCAAATGGAACTGTGGTTCCTGGCACTGGAATTTACGATCCTTTGGAT
Organism: Pseudobdellovibrionaceae bacterium; assembly: GCA_043750675.1. Taxonomy (GTDB): domain Bacteria; phylum Bdellovibrionota; class Bdellovibrionia; order Bdellovibrionales; family Bdellovibrionaceae; genus JAYSSX01. Next base: position 4,753 of record JAYVAZ010000448.1, read on the forward strand.
GCAAAAGCTTTCTTAAGATACAGTGGAAAAGCATTGATCCATGGATACATGAGTATCAATGATTACAACATCGGAACTTGTAATGCTCCTATCGGCGAATATTACTTCAAGCCTGTTGTTACTGGAAATTACCAGAATGGAATTTTGACGACTTCGAAAATGGAAGCCGTAAACGGTGCAACACGAATTGTCTTTAATATAGTCAGTGCAACTTTTTACAGCAGAACCGGAAACCCTTCTGATATGTATACAGGATCAGGTCAAAATGGTGCTGGATTAAACATCACTGTAGAGAGTGTTAATGGCCAGGCTTGCGGTTATGCGCAGGTTGGTTTTGCAACATACTAATCCAATAACGCGGAAGAATTTTTGTAAATTCGCCTGATCATCGGAAAATGTAAGTAAGTTTTTGACAGATTTTAACAGATAGGAATTTCGGCTAAACTAACGAAATTCCTATTTTTTTTCTTGCTAATATCTTGAATCCAAATTCTAATCTTTATCAATGTTACCACTATGGATTGAATTCTTTGATGATTTACAGCATGTCCGCGGTCGTTCCCTAAATACGATCATGGCCTACCGTCGTGACTTGGAACTATTTATCCAATTTAAAAAAGAATCCAACGCCATTTCTGCCTTCTACGAATTTATGAAGAAAAATAAACTTTCGACCAGATCACAGGCGCGAGTCATTTCTTCATTAAGAACTTATTTTAAATTTTGTGAAAATCGAGGCCTGCCGGCTCCTGAATTGCGCGAACTACGTCCACCTAAAGTCAAAGTGGGTTTACCACGGGCTTTAACTATGGATGAGTTTCAAAGGTTGCTAGCTGCTTGCCATTCGCCGGATTCTTTTAAGACTTTAAGAAATCAGCTGACGCTGATGTTGTTGTTTGGATTGGGTTGCAGAGTCAGTGAATTAATTAATATTAATCTAGAAGATTACAGCGAAACCGAAAAATGGTTAAAAGTAATTGGAAAAGGTAGCAAAGAACGTTTGGTTCCGGTTACTGAAGAATTAATGTTGATTATTGGCCAATACCTAAAAGGTTCACGTAATTACCTAGTCAAAGAAAAAACCAATGCTTTATTGATTAATGATCGTGGCCATCGTCCGTCTCGAGTAGATATTTGGAGATGGTTAGCTGCATGGTCAGCGCGCGCAGGATTTGACGAGCCCGTTAGTCCGCATCGTTTCCGTCATGGTTGCGCAACCGCCTTATTAGAAGGTGGCGCTGATCTTCGTTCGATTCAAATGTTGTTGGGCCACGCAAGTATCCAAACAACTCAGATCTACACGACAGTGACGACGCAAAACCTGGTTAAAACCGTTGAACAACATCATCCTTTGGCTGAAATCAAAGATGTAGACTCCGATATTTGAATTACTAATTCCCGTACAACGTTCTGAATTTGTTCACTCTGCATTTGAAATTGCAGAGATGGCTTTCTATGAAATTAAAATCATTATTCAGCGAAAACAATTCTTTACGAGAAGTCGAATTAGAAATCAAATTAGTACCAGGTTTACCCAGCATACAATTTTTGGGATTACCTGATCAGCACATGAAGGAAAGTGCCTTTCGGATTAAAAGTGCCATCAAATCACAGGGATTCGAATTTCCCAAAACCAAACAAATCCTGGTCAATCTTCGTCCCAGTCATATTAAGAAAAATTCCAAAGGATTAGAATTGGCAGTGGCAGTAGGAATCTTAATTGAAACCGGTCAGTTACCAGATACTTTGCAAGGATGTTTTTACGGTGAATTGTCGTTGGCCGGTGATATTTTCTGTCCATCCGATCTATCGTTAGTTGGAGATTTAAGTTTAGACAGCGTCTATACAGGAATTTTAGAACCCGAAGTTGTCGGCTTTTTTCTGCCGCCATCCAAGGTCGATTTTCCGCTGCATGTTGCGAAGGAATTAAAGAGTTTTTTAAATCTGGAACAGTTATCAATTGTGACTCCGTCTCCCATTTTATTTAAAAGACCGCAGCGTTTCGGTGACTTTTTTCTGACTGAAGAACAGGCCGAGTGGCTGAAAATCAGTGCTGTTGGCGCACACTCTGTTCTTCTTTCTGGCCCCAGCGGTACAGGGAAAACAACAGCGGCCCAGATGATTCATCAGCTGATGCGGGCGCCCTCTGCGGATGAGACCGCCCAAATTCAAACCGATGAAGGTCAGGGGCACTTTTGGCGGCCCTTTATAGCGCCTCATCATTCGACGCCTAAAATGTCGTTAATCGGTGGAGGGAACAAAGTATTTTCCGGAGAAATTGTGCGCGCACACCGCGGGCTATTGTTATTGGACGAATTTTTAGAATTTAATAAAGACGTTATCGAAAGTCTGCGCAAACCAATGGAAAGCGAAAAGGTGCAGGTGAGCCGGCTGGGAAAAACCAGAAGTTATCATTTTGTGGCTCAGATTATTGCAACCACTAATTTATGTCCCTGCGGTGAATGGACTCCCGATGCTAAAGAACTGAACTGCCCTTTAAGTATGACTCGCTGTCGGAGTTACCAAAGCCGATTTTCCGGGCCGGTCTTTGACCGGTTTCAGATGCTGGTTTTTACAAAAAAGATGAAAAACGATCATAAAAAATTTCCGTTCGGAAAACTTTTAGAAGCGGTGGAATCGGGAAGGCAGTTCGCAGTTGAAAAACGTGGGCAGCAGGCGACAAACGCCAATGTTGATTTAAAAGTGATTCTTGATTCCATGGATAAGTTTGCCGCGGAATACTACTTCCACCTCAGTGACCTTTCCGAGCGCCGCAAACAATCAACACTTCGCGTTGCTAGAAGCCTTGCCGATTTGGCGCTTCAGCCCATCATTCAGGCAGAACATTTAATGAAAGCCAGTCAGTGGACAATCCATAATCAAAATAAACTTCTCCGTTGGCATTGATTGACCAATCTGCTGAAAGTGGGTAGTTTAGCTTCTTCTATTTGCTTGCAGCATAGGTACTGAGGTGACGTGGCCGAGGGGTTAGGCACGGCTCTGCAAAAGCTGTTACGGGGGTTCAAGTCCCTCCGTCACCTCCAATTTTCCGATCCCGGAAGATTGAGTTTTCACAGAAATTATAAAAAATAAAAACAAATTAAGGCCTTAGAGAGATCAAAAGGAGCAAAGCTTCGCTTTTTGAAACCTGCCTAGAACTGCCGTTCACAGCCTCGAATTGGCTTATGAATGGCTTGCGTTTGGCTTTTGATACTTGTGTCAGATCTTACTATTACTGAATAGCAGGATGACCGTTAAGTATTGAATTTCACTCGTACTAGGTCGCTGGCAAAAATGCTATTTTTAGCCAGCTCGCTGTAGAGCCACATCCACATTTCTCAAAAAAACAAACTGCTTCTTGTAACGAACTCTAAAGGAGGTCGCGCCCCAGGCGCGCCAAAGGAGAAGTGATGCAAGAAGATGAAACGAAACGCTCAGCCACTAAAAAAGTAACGAAAACCTTGCTGGCCTTTAAAGCTGCAAGACTGTCGTTGGGATTGAACCGTCGGCAGGCTGCCGAACGATGTTCCTGCTCAATCAGAGCCCTTGAGCAACTTGAGAATGGTCGTTGTAACTATACCGAAGATCGTATTAGGCGACTCGTTAGAAAAATGGGAATGGAGTGGGACGAGTTTCACAAGATCGAAAATTCCCCAGAAAGGGCACTCGCGCAAATAGATGCCTACAACCTTGAACGAACGCTATCGCGTAAACCAAGACGCAATCTTTATAAAATCGTTACGAAAGAAGTCCGTGCGATTCGCATTTTGCGAAAGAGGCGCGGCGTTTCTCAATACAAAGCCTCTGAACTTTGCGGATTTAAGGAATGCACTTTCGGTCTTATCGAAGCAGGACGAACGGATTTAACTGATAATAGAATTGATCTGATTTTGCGTTCACTCGGTTATAAGCGGCAGGATTTTGATAAAATCATTCGCGCTGATCTGATAGCTGACGAAGTAATTACTGAAATCACAAGTCTGCTTGAACTGCTGGACGATTCGGCCCTGCATACAATTTTAACCATGATCAAAGCTTTAGCCAAAAAATAGGAGTAACTATGTACAACATTATAATCAAACTTATCATCGCAGCTGCATTACTGGATTTGGGAATCAGCTTTTCCAACATGGAAGACTGTTCGTCTCGTGGTTGTTGGAACCAGATTCAGGAGGCATCCCATAAGGTTATCAAGGTCGACTGGAAGCCGATTTCTGTTTTTCCAGAGGAGGCAAAAAAGTTTCGCTAAATGTAATGAAATTTTAAACTTATCAAGGGAGTTTTGAATATCAGTTTCAGGACTCCCTTTTTTATGACGGTCGTTTAGCCAAAAACTTTTCTATCACATCCTTTTTGAAGCATAAGTGCCTCCTACTAACAGATATGCAAAGGCATGCCATCTGCTGAGCAAATCAACGGCGTCACCCGAGCCTCGAAGCAAATAGCTCCAAAGAATCTTTAAAAAATTAAATCGCCGATGAATCGACGAAACTTCAAATGGCTGTTCATTTTCGTTTTGTTTGGGCCGATCATAAAGATTGTACATACTCAGCCATGAAGTTAGTCTGGTATTGG
>JAYVAZ010000449.1:0-7864 GCA_043750675.1 Pseudobdellovibrionaceae bacterium
GTAGTCCAGGGGCCCAAATTAACTAAAATATTTCAAACACTGAAATTCTATGTTGATGTTTTCTTTGGCTTTTGTTACTTCTTATCAGCTCATTTGCAGATCGTTTTAACAAAGGAAATTTTATGGCTAAGAAAAGTGGACGCATTATTATCACGCTTGAGTGCACTGAAGCAAAAACTGCTGGCGTACCCGTTTCTCGTTACACAACGACCAAAAACAAAACAAAAACTCCAGGTCGTATGGAAAAGAAGAAATACAATCCAAACATGAAGAAACACACTGTTCACCGCGAAACTAAATAGTCAATGATTCTAACCGATCAACAGATTTTAAGTTCCATCGAAAAAGGCGAAATCAAAGTTTCGCCTTTTCGTCGTGAGTGCCTTGGTTCTAATTCATATGACGTTCATTTGGGTAAAACTTTGGCTGTCTACAAAGACAATGTTCTTGATGCGAAAAAGCATAACCAAATTGAAACTTTTGAAATCCCGGCTGAAGGTTTTGTTTTAGAACCACATAAGTTTTATTTAGGTGTCACCGAAGAATACACAGAAACCAAAGCACATGTGCCTTTTCTAGAAGGCAAATCAAGTGTCGGCCGTTTAGGTATTGATATTCATGCAACCGCCGGCAAAGGCGACGTTGGTTTTTGTAACTATTGGACTCTGGAAATTTCGGTAAAGCAGCCCGTAAGAATTTATGCTGGAATGCCCATCGGACAATTAATTTATTTTGATGTTAAAGGCGAAATCCTTACTCCCTATAACAACAAAGCTTCGGCTAAATATAATGTAGTTCAACCACTTCCGGTTGAATCAATGATGTGGAAAAACGCATTCTAAATTAATTAGCAGGCTGAAACGCACTAGCAAATTCATTCTGATTTAAGTAAAAAAAGCATCGATACAACGGTGCTTTTTTTATTTTATCAACCTTGGGCGGGCCGCTGGTTATTACGGTTGCTTATTCAACTGCTCAGCAATGAAACCCAAAATCTTCGCTAGTCGAATGCGATCCGCATCTACATTCCACTTCGACTCGCCTTGCGCTTTCCACATTAAGAACTCTAGTGGTGTCGGCTGGCGACCTTTTTTGAGAATATAAGTAAAGATTGCTTTTAACGAAGGATCATCCTTTTTACCACTCACGATAATCAAAGTATTTTTAAATACAGGATAGGCGATTAGGCTTTCTTGCGTATCCATAATACCGTCATGATTTAAGTCGAACTTCTGCATGGCCGTTTCGATATATTGCATGATATGCGGAGCCAAGGCGGCATCATCCAAATCTACATAGTCTTCTAAAACGTAGGGAAGTTCGATTTCTTCATCACTTAACTTGTTAGCGTCTGGCGTCGCAGTCGGCCCAGGAGCCGAAGGAGTGGGCGTCGCAGCTATTGCCGCAGCAGTAACCGGCGAAACATAGCCAGCGGCCTTTAGAATGGCAATCATGTTCAATTGAAAATCTTTTTCTTTTAGCGGCTGCACCTTAACAAGGTACTCAGGAATGCTTGCGATTGGTCCAGCCATTTTTTCGCGGTAAACGTCGATCAGACATTTTACTAAAACCTTTTTCGCGGTTGGCCACATAGGAGAAACCGGACATGCCGGAGAAACAAACGCAGTTACCTTCTTATTTAAATTGAGACCGGAAAAAATCAACATCACTAAAGAATGTAATTCTTTAAAATCCGCAAAATCATCCCCGTTGGCATTGGCGGAAAATAAATTGGCATCACGGAAGCGATTCGATGCAAACTTTGTATTGCTTGAAACAATGTAATCTAGTTTCACAACAACGTTTTTAACGTCGCTATACAGCTCGTTAGCCTCTTTTTCAGAGATGCCGCCATATCCAATAGCCCGCTTCAAATCACCCGCGTAAGAGCGGCCAACCAAACGCGAAGCCGATCGGCTAATATTTAGAAAATTCAAACTCTTCTGATCGTAAACCAACTCTTCTTTAGCGATAAATAAACGTTTCTCGCTGTCGCGCGCATAACTAAGAGGACTTTCAAACAATCTTACTAATTCAGCATTAGAATCTGAACCTGGCATAGTCGATAAAAACTGGCGAGCCGTTTTATGATCCAAAACATTCGTATCTTTATAACTGTCATACATTTTATTTAGTATCTTTTGGCTTTCATACCAGGCCTTAAATTCCAAACGAATAACTTCCGTTGCGTCGCCAGACAATCCATCTTTAGGACCGACGCCTAACCGTTTTTCCGGTGTGATCAAGATTTTGGAAAGTACAGTTTTAACCAAGGCATGAATATCATCAACTGTTAGTTTATTAGGATAGATATCCAGTACTGTTAGACTTTTCTCCAAATTGTAAATTTCAGGATAGGTAATTAAACCCGGGCGATCTTCGGTCTCGCGACTGGTGATGATTTTATCAACAATCTCAGATCCCGCTATCACCAGGTGATTAAACCAGTCCAGGGCAGGACCATTAATAACCGAACGGCCAGAAATGAAGTAATGATAATCCGTGAAACGACTATATGATTTCGCAATAATATCAAACAACAACGGCCATTGGCGTTTTTCGATGATAGGCCCGGTATCGCTGGCGATGACATTCTTTACCGAAATTACCAAAGGAAGGTACTTTTTTACCATCGATTCTTGCGGAGCCGTCTCGGGATCGCCATTCAACTTACTGATAAATTTTTGAACCTCAGCAAACAAAGGTTCGACATCGTTTAAATTATAATTGCTTTCGATGTTTGAACTTAAGATAGCAGCGAAATCAATCAAACTTTTTTCAGCTTTGGCTTCGTATTCAAACGCATCTTCTTCAGAAACATTCTGAAATTTCCAATCCAACAAATAATACTCAGAAAATTCAAAGAATATATCAGCGGCTTTGCGGTAGGAAACTAATTTAGATTCCGCATGTTTAAATTCTTGTGGAGTCCAAATAAATACACTACCGCCAAAAATTAATTTTTTAACTTTCATGACCTGGTTAATTAATTCTTCCGTGACTTGAAATTTAGGAAATACGACACCCACTTCTTTAAGAAGTTTATACAGTTCATCGGCAGTTAAAACCTTACCCGGTTTGGCGTTTACCATATCTGCTAAGTACAAGAACAAATCGTCAATAGAATCAAAAACGTATCGAGTATTTTTGCTGGCTTCGAAATTATGATTTTGATCGATAAAATAATAATAACGTAAGTATTGGACGTAACCACGGCCAACCAGGTTTAAGAAATTTTCCCATTCCGTTGCTGCGATATAATCGGCGTCTCCACCGGTTAAGGATTTTTTAATCTCTTGGATCAAAGGTAGAAACTTATTAAAATTATCTAAAAACGCCCAGTGCGTGTTGTACAACTTAGAAGTCTCGTTTAATAAAACGAAAATATTGGAAACCTTATAGGATTTTTTATTCTCTTTAATTAATGCGGCTAAGTCTTTAACGGCTACCTGAAGGGCTGCATTTGCAGCTTCGAAATAGCTAGATTCATCATCCAGATTTACTTCTGCCTGGATATTCCACTTTTGCGCGTACACTTTCATGTAAGGCAATAATTTAAGACTGATACGTTTAATCGAACCCGAAAAAGTGATTAGTTTTTTTACTTCAGCTTTTGTTAAAGTACCCTCTTCGCCACCGACAAAGACTTGTTTCAAATGCATGATTTCTAATAGCAAAGCCGGAGAAATTTTAACATCTTTGCCTAAAAAATATCGTTCGAAGAAAATTTTTACTTCGTTCGCTTTGTAGTACTTGGGATTTTCACCAACATAGAATTTTTGGAAAGTGTCCAAAGCTGTACCGAAACAATCCCAAATTTGCCCAACTTGCGCCGGGGAAGCCGAACCGTCCATAAAGTGCGACATTGTTGGTAAAACCGAAGTTAAACACTTTGCCTCGTCACCTAATTTATTTTCCATTGATTGAGACTCGGGTGGTTTCTCATTCAACGGGAGATGGCAAGATGTTAACGTCATACAAGACGCCAGGATAAGTATTAACTTCCGTTTAAAAAACATAACTGACTCCACCATAGTAACGATCATTAGCACGGAACTGATTTAAAAAGTCAGTCGAAATATTTTCGTCAGGATTGTCCACACCTAAAATATCGGCGCCAACTACAAACGCAAAATGTTCTTTTGGAAATATCAATGCTTCGGTTCCAATTAAAGTTCCTTTTTGGTCGAAGTCCCTCAGGTAACTAAAATTCCAAATAGTTTTTTTAAGAAAAAGTTGCGTATCTATGGCACCTGAAATTCGGAAAGCATTATAAAAACCGGTGCGTTTTTCAAAAATTGCGGAACGATAAATCCCGTTGGAATCAAAATCAGAAATACTGCCACCAGTAATTTTAAGGTAGTCCAAGGAAACTTTTACCGGGAACAAAGTCAAAGGCGTTTCCATACTGTATTTGGTATGTACGGTAACTGCCTTCATCGCTTCTGGACTTTGCAATACCCAAATATCGGTGGGTGATTTAGCTTCGGGATTATCTTGTAAATAACTTAACGAGAATTCAGAGTTTCGGCCCTTAAAACCAAGGTCAGCACCAGCTAAACGGTGAAAACCAACTACCGGCCTCAAAGTCGCATTACCGTTAGAATCTACAACAGGTGCATTCAATTGAAATTCGTATTGAACCAGCAAACTATTAATTGGTTTACGTCCGGCATTGACGGAAGCCCAAAGTCCATTATCCGCCTGGAATTTCAAACGTGCCGCCGCCGATGTTTGATTTACTAGGTCTTTCAAGTCAGGCATTTCTAAGGCGTATATTAAACGCGTATCCTGATCAAAAACGGGAACAGTATTGGAAGGTTGATTATACCAACGACTATCAGCTACCAAACTACCATCTTCTTCCTGGATATTTGGACCCATTGTAGGAATGAAAAGAGGTGATCCGAAAACTAAAAAATTCCAGTTGCGATTTCCCAGTTCTAAAAATGCTCCAGTTAAACCTTGATCTTGTAAACGTAAAGCATCCAAATTAAATAAAGGTTGCCATAATCCCAGCTGCCAATTTTTATCGGCTTCACTCCAAAAGTTAAGTTTGCGACCAATCGAAAATTGAGAATTTTTAGACATTTTAAATTGAGCAAAAACTTCGGATAGCGAAAAATGCGATCCGTTTTGCCCCAAATAGCTACCGGCACTAAAATCAAATTTAGAACCAAAAGTTTTATTTAAGTTTTCATATTTAAGCTGTGTGCTGACTAGTTGGCTTTGTGATAATTTCGGATTTCCAGGAAGACTAGTTGTGTATTGCATTCCTTCAAATCGTAAAAGACCATTCCAACCTTCGGTTTTTTTTTCGTTTTGATCTAAAGTCATTGTTTGCTGATTTAATTCTGCTTCCGAATTAAAATCTGAATTTTGTGCAAAAACAAACTGAGGAATCGATAATATTATGGTGCTTGATAAAAAAAATATTTTACTGATACACAAATTTTTAAACACTAAAATCCTGGCCTTGTTGAGTTGGTACTCTAAATAATCGATTTTCGTTAATAAAGTCAAACATCTGCTGCCGTTTACCTATGAAATAAGTATGATTGAAAAATATATGCTTGTATATTTTTCACTTAGGAAACAGTTGTTTTCACGGGACCACAGAACAGTCTAGATTTTTACCAGGTCTGGTCTAAGATGCGGCTTTTGCGGACCTTAAGCCACTTTTTTAATGATTTGTTCGTAGGTATATTCTTCGCGGGATTCTTTGTGCCAATGCTTGTGGCTTTCAAGAAAAATTTTGGTTAGTTGAGCATCGAACTGAGTTCCTATGCATCTTTCCAATTCTTTATAAATTACTTCCAAAGGCAAACCTTTACGGTAAGCACGGTCTTTCCCCATGGCATCCAAAGTATCCACAATAAGGATGATTCTGGAGTACAGCGGGATCTCGTCACCAACCCGTTTATCTGGGTAACCTTCACCGTCTATTCTTTCGTGGTGATGGCGTACGGCAGGAACAACGGCTTTAAAAAACATCTCATGATTTAAAGGTTTAATGATTTCTTCACTGTAAACCGGATGGTCCTTCATCACTAACATCTCTTCTTGGGTAAGACGGCCGGGTTTGTCGATAATGGACTGCGCGACCCCTACTTTTCCGATGTCATGTAATAATCCTGAAAATTCGGCTTGCTTTTGCATAAACTCATTTAACCCGGCTGACTTAGCCAGTAGGCGACTATATTCGCCAACCCTTAAACAATGTTCATACGTTAATAAGTCATTCTTTTTTAATGATTCAAGTAATGCTTTTGTCGCTGAATAAACCCACTCAGGAACATCACCCCAGTCAAACAACATCGTACTACTGATTATTTTTTTATCTGACAAAAGAAGCCCCTTTTGTGTTTTTGAGAACACAATCCGCTAGTATTGGATTACTTATCGGCTAATTATGAGAAATCTTTAGTTTTTTCAGGCCCTTCCTACGGCTCCGTTAAGGTTTGGAATAGCCATTAGTTTCCGACCGGTTAAGATGTCTCAACCTGAAGCAATGGTGGTATTTCCATGACAGCTGCCGAATGGCTCGACACAAAATAATTTGGAACTGGAATTAAACTCTATAAGGGGGTCGTGACCGCAATTGGAACTATTTTATTGGTCTTTCAATTGCAACTATCATTAGTTAGTAAGGATGGGGATGTATGAAATCATTAAAATTTAATCGCCAAAGTTTACTACTTATTTTGCTAGTAGGTTTTTCTATTTTTGGGTTTCAAAATTGCTCAAAGACGAAAGACACTAATCAAATAGTGCAACCACAAGGGTTTGGATCAATTGTTCGATTTGATTCGGTTACTACCGGTGGCGGAGCTATGGATTATACCATTGAAGATCTTGGTTCGGCTTATCAGATTACATTAAACAGTTACTATGAATTGCCGGCAGATACTCCGCCCAAAACATTCAGCATTCAAAAAAACGCGGCATCCAGACTTTTTCAACAAGAAACAGATGTCCTCAATTTAATGAGCGGAGCCTGTGAATTTGAACTTACCGATCCAAATCCACCTTGTAATGGCTGCCTGGCTGGAACGTGGACAAACCGATATGTGAAGGACCAAAAATTGACGAATCAAGTGCAGATATTCGGTTTGAAATCTTGCACGGAAGCGGTCGACTTTGAAAACATTAGGACTTTGATATTAGACGTCCTGATTAGATCAACAATTTAGAAATTATAACCGATACCCACGGTACCGTATAATGAAGTGAATCGAAGGCCCGTTCTGGTTACGTAAACCCCATCGACTGTGTCATAGATATCTTTGATTAAATCTATCTGCCGCATACCAAATCCGCCCTCGCCAAAGAACGCATCTGTCCACATCACTTTACCGTGAAAATTAAGTGCCCAGTTACCGTATCCTGAAGGTGGCTGCCTTGCCGCATATCCGGCTTTCAGCGGGGAAACGTAATAAATAAATTCTAAATCCACCCATTTTGGATATCTAAAGACCGGCAAAAGATTAAAGAGATCATCAAAAACTTTTGGCATTGACCGAGCCCAAAATATACCGGCACCAACCGTCGGGGTATCGAAGATAGAATAAGAAACTTTTTGAAAACCTAAAACCGCACCCCAGGATTCGTCGCGATTCCACAAGCCAGGATTAAATCGATACTTCAAATCAGCAGTAAAGTTAGTGATTTTTGAATCGTAAGTACCAATTTTTAAATTGTTCAAACTTTGGAAATATTTTACGCTGACACCCCAACGATGCCGGGAAATATAGTACTGTGACCAACTAAGCAGATCTTCAAACCAGTAATTAAACGCGAATTCGCCATTTAAAATAAGATTTTTGTTAGTTCCATAAACGCCGGAAAGACGCAAACTGATTTC
>JAYVAZ010000450.1:0-4935 GCA_043750675.1 Pseudobdellovibrionaceae bacterium
CGCGCTTTTTTTTACTAGCGCTCCACTGTTTTTGCTTTAGTTTCGTGTGTATTGTTAGGGTTAGATAGCCTGTGATCAGCCCACCTAGATGCGCTAAATAGGCGACATCATTGCCTTTTGTTCCGGAAGACAACAGCGAAAAGAATTCGATTGCTCCTAAAAGCATAACAAAGTGTTTTGCCTTCATAGGGAACATCATCATAAACAGCATGGTTCGTTCGCCGAACAGCAGCCCGTATGCTACTAAAAGTCCAAAGATAGCCCCTGAAGCACCAACAACAGGAACGAATAGGCCCGACTGAGACCCAGTCACGTAACTGTATATTCCAATGCCCACCACGTATAAAAGGCCTGCACCAACCCCAGAAATCAAATAGTAAGTCACAAAAAAGCGACTTCCCCAACGAGTTTCCAGTTCACCGCCGATCATCCAAAGGGTCAGCATATTGAAAACAATATGAGTCACACTAGACGAATGTAAAAACATGTAAGTCAGCGGCTGCCAAATCGCAAAGTCCACAAGCACTTTTCCAGGATACAAAGCAAAGTAATGATTAATATTAATTTCACTGACCAAACCTAAAATCGTTTGGAAAACCATCCAAATGACAACATTGGAAATCAAAATCCATTTCACATATTTTGTCATGGCGTAAGGTTGGTTTGAAAAGCGATTCATAGAACCCCTATTCGGCTAGTTTTGAAAAATAATTTAAGTATTTTTCAAACGATTGTTCCAAATTTTCGATCACTACTTTAGTCTCTGCAATTAAAGGAAAGAAATTAAGATCTCCTGCCCATCTTGGTACTATATGAAAGTGCAGGTGGTCGGGAATTCCGGCACCAGAAACTTTACCGTGGTTCATTCCTAAATTAAAACCAGCCGGCAAATAAATTTCGGTTACTGCCTTGGTCGCCCGTCTTAAGGTTAACATCAAATCTAAATAGGCCTTATCATTAAGGTCAGATAAATCGCCTTGGTGTTTCAACGGTAAAACTAAAAGATGTCCCGAATTGTACGGATATTTATTTAGAACAACCATCGAAAATTCAGTCTTATAAACGCAAAGAGTTTTTAGGGTTTTTTCCGATTCCGCTGCCAAACAAAACACACAGGCCGAAGGTTCTAAAATTTTGCGAACGTATTTGAATCGTTCCGGTCGAAAGAGAACATTTCTTTCCAATGGCCAAACCTGATCATTCAGTTTAATAAAATCATTCGGTCGCTTCGCTGGTTTTTTTGCAGCGAATGCCTTCACTGGTTTTTTTGCAGCGAATGCTTTCGCTGACTTGTTTTTCTTTTTTCCGGCGGAGGCCCTAGGTGTCAGGCTTTTGGATTTAGATTCGGCTTTCTTTTTTGCTACGGACATTTTATCGGTAGTAACCAGGTAATAAATAAAGAGGCTTATTTGCCAGTTCAGTTCGAAGTAACGAATTGACTACTTTATCAACATTAGTCGTTATATCGTCTTCTTCCTGAGCCGAAATAAAATCCAAGATACTTGGTCTGTGTTTGGGTATTTCAAAAATTTCGTACTTATCTGGATCCATTCCAGCCATTTTTGCCGCCATTTTATAGGCGTCGGAAATAGTTCCCACCTCATCAGCAAATCCCAACTTGACCGCGATCGAACCGGTAAAAACTCTGCCATCAGCAAACTCACGTACAAAGTCTTCTTTTAAATTCCGACCTTGCGCAACCGCTGAAACAAACTGCCCGTAAACTTCATTTACCAGATCCTGAAACAACGCTTTTTCATCGTCACGCATTGGCCGGTACTCGGCACCCGAGTCTTTAAATTTTCCCGTAGTGATCGAATAACGAGAAACTTTTGCCCAGTCATAAAGTTTTTCTAAATTAATAAATTCCATAATAACACCTATGGAACCAACCATTGCTCCTGGGGCAACAATAATTTTATCCGCTGCTACGGCCGCATACATTGCCCCGCTGGCCATCAAACCGTTGGTAACCGCAATTACGGGCTTTTTAGTTTCCAGGCGGACTCTTCTTAGTTCTTCGTAAATTTCCTGGGACGGGCCGACGACTCCACCCGGGGAATTGATTTCTACAACAATGGCCTTAATATGATCGTCCTTTTTATAACGATTTAATATTTTTACGAATTTTTTAGAATCCATAATAACGCCATTCAATTCCATTTTTAAAATCGAATTTTTGGCTTCGACCTTGGCTGGTTCGTCATCTCGGCTGAACAAAGACACAACCGAACTCCCTACTACAAAAACGAAAATAGAAATAAAGGCCAAAATTAGAATACCCAAAATCATATATGGATTTTTTTTCATAAGAACTCCTACCGCAGATTGAACGGCATCGATGATTCTATAACGGAAAGTTTTGATAAGGCACTGGGTATTTTTATGAAGCGGTTGCTCAAGCAGCAAAGGAATCTACAAGGCATCAGTTTGCCTCGCAGTTATTTCAAGAAGATGTAATTTATCAAAAAAAAGGCCTAAGTTTTCACTTAGGCCTTTAAAATATTTTTTAAACGTTGGTTTGCTTTGGCCGCGCCATTTGGCGCTAGCCCTTTTGACTTCGCCTTACTCCATTTTTTTAGGAGTATTTGCGTTTTTCAATTGCTCAGCAAAAACGTCACCAAAACTTGTTTTAGAAGTAGCGGTTGCCTTCCTAGCGTAGTCGTCAACATCGGCTTTTGATTCACGAAGTTTAACTAGTTTAGAAGATAAACCAATCTTACGAGCATCTTTATCAATAGAGATAACTTCTGCTTTAATAGATTCGCCTACTTTTACAAACTCTTCTGGTTTAGCAATACGATCAGTTGTTAATTCAGAAATGTGAATTAAACCTTCAATATCACTTTCAAGTTCTACGAAAACACCGAAGTCAGCAGATTTTACTACTTTAACATCGTGTTGAGTTCCCACAGCATATTTAGATTCAATATTTGACCAAGGATCAGATTCTAATTGTTTAATACCTAAAGAGAATCTTTCGTTATCAATATCAACACCTAAAACAACCGCACGAACTTTTTGTCCTTTAGCGAACATTTCGTTGGGATGATTTACGCGTTTTGTCCAAGAGAAGTCAGAGATATGAACTAAACCGTCTACGCCATCTTCAACACCAATGAACACGCCGAAATCAGTAACTGATTTAACTTCGCCTTCAATGATAGTTCCCGGAGCATAAGATTCTTTCATTTCAACCCATGGATTTGCCATAAGCTGTTTCATACCTAAACTGATTTTTCTTTCAGTCATATCGATATCAAGAACCTGAACGTTTACTTCGTCGCCAACATTCACTACTTGAGAAGGATGTTTAACTCGTTTAGTCCAGCTCATTTCAGAAACGTGAATAAGTCCTTCGACTCCTTCACCAATTTCTACGAATGCACCGTATTCAGCCAATGAAACAATTTTGCCTTTTAATTTTGTTCCCACAGGGAATTGAGCTTTTACGCTTTCCCAAGGATCAGGCTGCAACTGTTTCATGCCTAAAGAAACGCGTTCTTTTTCGTTGTCGAATTTCAAAACTTTTACTTGGATTTCGTCACCTACATTGATGATTTCCGAAGGATGTTTTACACGTCCCCAGCTCATATCAGTGATATGTAACAATCCATCCATTCCACCTAAATCGATGAATGCACCGTAATCAGTAATGTTTTTAACAAGACCGGCTACAACGGATCCTTCTTTAATTTGATCAAGAGTTTGAGTTCTTAATGACTCACGCTCTTCTTCAAGTAAAGCACGACGAGATAAAACGATGTTTCCACGTTTTTTATTAAATTTAATAACTTTGAATTTATATTTCTTACCAATGAAGATGTCCATGTTACGAACAGGACGTAGATCAATTTGTGATCCAGGCAAGAAAGCAGTAACTCCGATATCGACGCTTAAGCCACCTTTGACTTTTGCGATTACTGTACCTTCAATAACTTCTTCATTTTCGGCTGCTTTAGAAATATCTGTCCATGCTCTCATCATATCGGCTTTGTTCTTAGAAAGAACAATCATTCCGTTTTCGTTTTCAATACGATCGATTAGCACTTCAACTTTATCACCAGGCTTAACAGAGCGAACACCGTCAACAACACGGAATTCATCGACTGGGATAAGTCCTTCAGATTTATAATTGATGTCTACCAATACATAGTCGCTTTGGACTTCTACGACTTGACCAGTAACTACATCACCAACTTTAAAATCTTGTTCTTTCATGGACTGATTGAACAATTCCTCAAAGTCTCCAGCAGTTTTTTCAAAGACCAGTCCCGGATTAGATGGAACTTCTCTGTCAGCTTGATCAAGGAACGCTAAAACCTTTTGTTTTTCAAGCTGGGCTTTATTAAGTTGTTTACTCATATACAATTGATAACCTCCTGTAGACACCCCTAAAAAAGCAAAGTGTCCAGCCTTGCTTAAATAAAAATGCCTAAAAATTTCTCGCCGAAAAGTTGAGCTGAAAAAAGTGAGTTTTCTTCAGGGTTTAAGTGCGAGTTGGGATTTATTTATCGATAATATACGAGGGCTGTCAAAGAGAATAATCCATTTTTCTCTGTTTTAGGCCGATTAAAGATGGCAGTAGCTGACGTACCGGACACCATCGATCAGCAATGACGATAATATCTGTAGTTCGGGCCCCTGAAGGATAGTTAAAGCCAAACGGGGTGCCGCCTCGATCGGATTAGATAGGGTATAAATGTTAACCTCGGTTTTAGTCAGAATACCTTCTGGAATAATTTCAAATTCGCCTTCAATTTCGGTACGTATAACTGTTTTGCTGTAGTTGCCGGCAGTGGCTAAGTTCAAGTTAAGAATAGCATTTACCTGATTAAAATCATCTACTTCCACACTTAAAGTCCCAGAAAATCGGTTCCAGGTGGCTTGCAAAGGTGCTTCACACTTAAGCAACTCACGTTCAGAGGCGCCACT
>JAYVAZ010000451.1:0-2964 GCA_043750675.1 Pseudobdellovibrionaceae bacterium
TAAGGGGTTTCATATGTTCGGCGATCTGAACCAGGACTTCGGGTCTGGCTTCAAATCGGTATTTATCAAAATATTCGGTCGAAGTAAGTCCAGATCGCAGTTTAAAATTTCCGGTTAAATGGGCCGTTTCAAATATTTTTTTGGCGAGTTGCTGTCTGCTAAGTACTTGAAGAGGTCTTAAGATTTCCATCTGAGCTCCATGGTATCAATATGTCAAAATTACACAGGCACAGAATATGCTAATTATAAATTTTAGCTTAACTTTAGGGCCTTGGTACCTTTAAAAACTAGCGTATTTTATAGTTAAGAGAAAGCGTTATGACAAACAATAAAAAAAGAGATTATCAAACAATCAGTCTTTTTATTATCTTAGGCATTCTTACGCTTGTATTAGTCCTTGGTTTTCGCATGGTGCTTTTTGCTCCTAACTTTACGCAACCCGTAGAGGCCGTCGAAGCTATTCGCAAATAACCTTACCTTTTTAGCCGAAGATTAGTCGGTGCCTGTCGTATTTCTTAAAGCCATTTTAGCCGAGGCGCCGAAGCGCACGAAGGATGAGGCGTACGCCAAGTACGCCGCAATCTCGAGTAGCGATGGCAACGAAGGATAAAAAGCTTTAAGAATTACGGAATTGGTTTTTGCGGATTTGCCACTGTTCAAGGGCAAATTGGCGCATATCAGTGACGGTATCTAGCTCATCCACGATCTCAACACCCAAAAGGGTCTCAATAGCGTCTTCTAGGGTTACCAGGCCAGTAATAACGCCGTATTCGTCTACGGCCAGGGCAAGATGCTCTTTCTTTTTAACGAAGTAATCGATAACTCCAGCCACTGTCATACCTTCGGAAACACTATTAATGGGCCGAGTAATCTCTTCCAGTTTTAAACTGTGTTGATCGTTGGAAAGGGCTTCATGAATCTTATAACGAAAGGTCATTCCTATAATTTGATCTAATGTTTCCCGATAAATGGGAATGCGGGAAAAACGAATGGGTTTGTACTTGTTATGAACTTCTTCCACCGTCATTGAACCGTCTAAGGCAAAAAAGACAGACCTAGGAGTCATAATGTCAGATACAAAGATATTATTTAACATCAGTAAATTTTTAATCACGTTGGATTCTTTTTTATGCAAAGAACCCTCTTCCACGCCGATCTCAGCATTCATGATCATCTCTTCACGGGTAACCGTAGCATTATCGGATTCGCCAAATAATTTTCCTAATAACTCAGAAAGTTTCACGATAGGGAACAAAGCAAAAATCATTACCTGAATTGTATAAGCTGCCAGCGCGGCTAAATTTTTCCAATACAGGTGTCCTAAAATTTTGGGAATGATTTCCGAAATAATCAAAATGGCTAAGGTAAAAATAACAGAAAAAACCGTAACGGCAGTACTGCCATAGATTTCGTGAACCTGGGCACCTATGAATGAAGCTCCCATCGTGTGAGCAATCGTATTCAAGGTCAGGATAGCACTGAGAGGACGATGTGAATTTTCTTTAAGATGTTCTAACAGCAAACCGCTTCGTTTTTTTTCACTCACCGCAACAGCAACAAAGGCCGGTGAAATAGACAAAAAGGTAGCTTCCAGTAGCGAACATAAAAATGAAATAAAAACTACGCTGATAAAGGTAAAAATAACTGTGGTCATGGATCCAATCTTTGACTGTGAAGTTGAGAATAGCATAAGTGTTTTCAATTGGATTTTCTTCTCTCAATTTTGCGTGGCGCGCCATGCGATTGGAACGAAAGAACCGATCTAAACATAATGCTAACAATGGGGAAATTCTCAGTAACAAAATTCACAAAAGTTGATTTCGTTATCCACAAAAAATAAGCTGACTCAGGCTTTTCCTTTACATAATTATTGCTGTTAACTACGAGTGGCCTTCGAATCATCTTTCGATTCTTTTAATCATAAAAGAATCTTACATCGGTGGTGGAAACTAATAAGAGTAATGTAGCATCGCATGTCTGCGAAGCTATTAAAAAGTCTAAAAAAACCTGCAATAATCATTGCGGTTTTTTTTTGTTTTAGGAAAACAAAATTAAGAGATCAGTAATATCCGATCATGGATAACGTGTTGACGGTGTCGAACAGTCTGCTTGTTTTAGTTTCGATACTGAAACCGACCTGATTTTCAATATTAAGGGCCGCTGATGCCCCGTAATAAAATCCTGAGTTGTTTGAATTATTGCTAAAATCAGCGCTGGATAGGCCGACCTGAAGTCCCCCTAAAAATTGCATATTGCCAAAGTCGTAGTGAATGGGAGTTAAGCTGACAAAGCTATTCAATAGGTGTAAATCACTGTGCGTTTGAAATTCCTGGTCAAACGTTTTAAATTCAGTATAACCGATTCCAGCTCCAATTAACGGGGTGAAGTTGTAGGTAGTAGCAATCGTTAAACCGTTGCCCTTTTCATATTGATTTAGTTGCATCATGCTCTTTCCGATTAGAAAACTCCAATGTGTTTCTTTAGTTTGGTAAACCGGAGCAGCGGTAGTTGCCGTGTTTTGCGTTTCAACGGCAAATAAATTAAGACCGAAAAGTAAAAATAAAGTCGCTAAAAATAACTTCATGTGGAACTTCCTTTTTTGTGATGGTCATTAATTCTTAGTGTTTTAGGTTATAAGGTCAAATAAAAAAAAGCCAGCGGGTTAAGCTGGCTTTTTGAAACTTAAATTTGAGAGTGCCTCAGCGCTAGGCTTTTCTGCCTCGCACTTCTGATTATTTATTTTCAGCAGCACGTTTTTCTTGATACTTCTTAGCTAAATCATCCTGAATATTTCTTGGAGCCGCACTGTATTTCGCGAATTCCATAGTAAATTCACCTTTACCTTTAGTCGCGGAACGTAAATCAGTCGAATATCCAAACATCTCTGTTAATGGAACTTCGGCATCGATAGTAACGCTACCTTCGATAGAAGTCGTATTTAGAATTACACCACGGCGTTGATTG
>JAYVAZ010000452.1:0-7336 GCA_043750675.1 Pseudobdellovibrionaceae bacterium
GTAGCTTTTTTTGAAAGTGTAAAATACGTTGGTCATCTTTTACCGATTTCTTTTTTAAGAATATTTTTTGGCTACTATTATCTTCAGCAAGCTTTACAAAAATTCAATGGGGATTACTTGTACAAACCGCGGTTGGCATCAATGATAGCAGAGGCTATTCCGCATCTTTCCATTAGTTCGAACTATAAACAATTTGCCGAGTGGGCCTTCATTAGTCATTGGCAAACCAGCGCATTTATCATTGTAGGTTTAGAGTTCGCTTTCGCTTTTTCCTATATTGTTGGATATGTCGTTAGGCCAGTTGCTATTTTAGCAACCTTGTATTCGCTGAATTTATTTTATTTATTAGGAACTCAAAATGACGAATTATTCCGAATTTTCGTAGCCATCAATATCGTTTTTGCGTGGTTAGGTGCCGGACGGTGTTTGGGTTTGGATTATTATTTTTATAAACGTAAACGCGGTTTGTGGTGGTAAAAGATGAAGCACTTTATTGTTTTTATAGTTGCCGTTTTTGCAGTACTTTTTGCGACCATTGTATTTAAAAATAATCAGCTGCATACGAAAGAAAGCAAACCAGTTTTGCGTATCTACGCTTCGTCTTCTTTTATTTCTCAGTGGGGACCAGGGCCTTGGCTGAAGGATTCATTCGAAGCGACTTGCCAGTGTAAAGTAGAATATTTCGACAGCGCAGATTCGACTTTGCTTCTTCAAAGATTAAAGACCGAATCTTCGCAATCTACTGCTGATTTGGTTTTAGGTTTTGATCAATACGACCTTGAGGCGGCTCAGTCCGTAGTTGGCTGGCGAAAAGTAGATATCGATAAGTCAGCCTACTTTGAAAACCTTAAACCATTTATGAAACAAACAAAAATGATTCCCTATGACTGGGGTTTGTTAAGTTTCGTTGTGAGAAAAAGTGAATTGAGCACTCTACCGAAGAAGTTAGATGATTTCTTGGCGCCCGGATTCCAAGACAAAATCGCCTTACAGGATCCTCGAACGAGTTCTCCGGGGTTGCAGTTTTTTTTGATGTTAGTGGCGTCTCGAGGTGAAGAGGCGGCCTTCGAGTTTTTAAAAAAATTAAACAAACATATTCATTCGTATTCGACCAGCTGGTCGATGGCCTACGGTCTATTTACTAAAAAACAAGTTTTGACCACTTATTCTTATGTGACCTCTCCGGTCTATCATGTTGTTGAAGAGAAAAACTCTGATGTCATTGCATTGGACTTAGAAGAAGGACATCCAATGCAAGTCGAATTTGCTGGAATTCCTGAATCGTGTAAAAACTGTGAACTGGCGGAAAAATTTATGCAGCTGATTCTTTCCAAAGATGGCCAAAAAATCATCATGGAGAAGAATTATATGTTTCCAGTCATAAACGGAGTTAAAGAAGGAACTGTTTTCAATTCAATCCCAAGTTATAAAATATTTGATAATTCTAATATTCCGTCTCAGGCAGAACGTGAAAGGCTTTTAAAACGCTGGTCAAGTGTCCGCCGAAATGAAAACTAAACCTATTTTTAATTTTGTTTTCCTAGCTCCTTTTTTTTTACCTTTATTGTTTCTGTTTAAATATATTTTTTCGGGAACCGGAGTATTTCAGTCATTCGATTTTTCAGAGTTCTACTGGGGTTTTAAAAATTCATTCATTCAAAGTTTTTTAAGCAGTTTGTTCTCGCTGCTTTTTGGGTTTTTTATATTCAAGGGACTGATTCGTTTGCGACCAAATGTAAATTTAAAAATTTGGACGATTATAGAGTTTATAAATATTTTGCCGTCGTTGTTACCAGCCCTTTTTATTTTGTTAATTGGTTTTATGACTTTCGAACCTTTTCCCATGGGTACAGGTGGGATCGTATTATTGCACACCCTAAGTAATGCGGGATTGTGCGCGCAATTCTTCTTGAATCGGTATGATGAAAAATTGATGAGTTTGGACCAGGTTTCACAAGTTTTAGGTTTATCAGAGGTAGTGTTTATTCGAAAAACCTTTGCCCTGATTAAACCTGATCTTATTCAAATGTTTTTATTTTTATTCATTCTTTGTTTTTCCAGTTTTGCCATCCCCTTAGTTGCAGGCGGTGGGCATGGGACTACTTTGGAAGTTTTGATTTACGAAAAAGTTCGAATTGAAAATAATATGGCCATGGCTAGTTTGTATAGTCTGATTCAGTTTGCGATTTTATGTTTGGGAATTTGGTTTTTTTTACGCCCCGGGAATCCGCAGAAGCGTGGCGTTTCTAGGACTTTCACAAAGTCTCTATTTGGTTCGACTATTAACGTGATTCTTATTTTAATAGGGTACATCTACTTAATTTATCAGCTGACATTGGTAACGGCCGATGGTTGGTCGCAGTTTTTAGATATTTATCCGCAGTTGTCTTTATTTGTGTTAAGCACGAAAAGCATATTGTTTGCATTGGGAGTTAGTTTACTTACTTACACCTTGTTAATTTTATGCGCTTTTTTTATTCCTAATCGATTCCTGTCTAAAACTTTAAACATAGTACAGCTACCCAGTATGAATATTTTCGCCATTATGATTCTGTTTCTCCAGATCTATTGGATAAAAAATGTAAATGTACTTTTTGTTCTGATTTATTCATATATTTCGTTCGTAACCTTATTTAAAATGGGTTGGAGCGAAAGGCTGACTGACTTGGGTTTACAAAATGAATTGGCTGATGTTTTATCCCTGACGTCTAAACGTAAATTTTTATTTATTAATTGGTTACAAGTAAATCCGTTTGGATTTTATCTTTCGTTTTTTGCAGGCGCCTGGGTCCTAGGGGATTTTGTATTATCTAAATTAATTTTCTCCCAGGATGTTACTTTGGCAATGTTAAGCCAAACCCTGTTAAGCAGTTATCGAATAGATCTTTCTTTTATTGTCTTTCTGATTATTATTTGTGTTATGTTTTTACTGTTTGTTCTTCTAAAGGGATTAGAATATGTCGTTGATTACTTACTTAGAAAAGCGGTACGACTCTTTTAAGGTTTCGATTTCACAGTGGGAAATCCTAGATCAGGGAGTTACGGTTTTAACGGGTCCTTCGGGCTCGGGGAAAACCAGTGTGATTCGATTGCTTTGTGGTTTAGAAACGGTTGACCGTTTTGAATGGCACATGGGTGACATAAAAATGAATGAACTGAAAACCTCGGAAAGAAAAATCGGTTGGGTTCCCCAGCAATACGAATTATTTCCGCATCTCTCGGTTTACGATAATATTTATTTAGCTGGAAGAGCGCGAAAGATTCCGCAACGAGATTTAGAAGAAAAACTTCAATATTATTCCGGCCTTTTAAATCTTTCGGCGATATACGATCGCAAAGCCGCAGTATTATCAGGTGGGGAACAGCAAAGGGTGGCTTTGGTTCGGGCCTTAGTTGGCGAACCAAGAATTCTATTTTTAGATGAGCCTTTTTCCGCTTTGGATTCGGACAATAAAAACGAAGCGAGAAGTCTAGTAAGGAATGTCTTAATTCGAGAAAAAATCCCTGTATTATTGGTCACACACGACCAGCAAGATATCGATTATTTTGCTAAAAAAATCTCGACCATTCAAAATGGATCGATTGTTTCGAATGTAATAATTTGAGAATAAGTAAATAATTCTAAAGTTTTAACGTAATGCGTCGATAAGTTTTGTAGACTGTTGAACGAGGGTTTCTTTATCTGTGGGCGACTGATTCTTTATCGATCTGGATGAAAGTCCTAGAGTATCGATTTAAGACAGAAAGGGTTGCTCCTATGGGATTACGAATTAATACCAATGTCGCATCTATTGCGGCCCAAAGTAGTTTGGGTAAAACACAAAGACAATTAGAAAGCGCCATGATGCAATTGTCATCGGGCTCTCGGTTTGCCAAAATGGACGAGGGCGCCGGAGATTTTGCCATTGCAGAACACCTACGTGGGCAGGTGAAATCAATGGAAGCAGCAAGGAATAACGCATCCAATGCGTCTTCGTTTGTGCAAGTTGCTGAGGGTGGGCTTAATGAACAGAATAATATTTTAATTCGTCAGCGTGAATTAGCAATTCAAGCGGCAAGTGATACGTTTTCCGACAATGAACGTGGCTTCATGGATTCGGAATACCAACAATTGGGACAAGAGTTTGATCGAATCGCTCAGTCGACGACTTTTGGCTCGCAAAAACTATTGGCCGGAGATACTAAGGAATATGAATTTCAAGTCGGCGCCTATAGTGGTCCGGAAAATATCATTAAATATAAAGCCGATACGAATACGACCGCTAGTGCGATAGGTGTCAGTGGAACTAGTGTCGCAGATAAAAGTGATGCGCGTGATTCTTTGGAGAATGTGGATGCAGCTTTAGAAAAAATCGCCGGAGCCAGAGCTAATTTTGGAGCGATGCAGTCCCGGTTAGAGAGCGTCGTGGATAATTCCAACACCCAAAT
Organism: Pseudobdellovibrionaceae bacterium; assembly: GCA_043750675.1. Lineage (GTDB taxonomy): Bacteria > Bdellovibrionota > Bdellovibrionia > Bdellovibrionales > Bdellovibrionaceae > JAYSSX01. The sequence continues at coordinate 4,429 of JAYVAZ010000452.1, forward strand.
TACAAACTTAACAGAAGCGCACTCAAAGATTGCTGATACTGATTATGCTAAAGCAGTTAGTGAGATGGTCAAAGCCCAGGCTTTGCAACAATATCAAGTTGCGGTTTTAAATCAGGCCAATCAATATCCGTCGAGTGTATTGAAATTAATTGGCTGATTTTGAATAAGGCCTAATACTGAATTAGGCCTAAAAATTTTTATTTACAGTTTTCTGGTGTAGACATAGAACCCGCCGCCTTAAGAATTTGGTGAATCACCGCTAAACTGGTAGCCGAACGGCTAACGCGGTTGTCGTCATCAACTGGGCCGGTAGGAATACAAGTTTTGTTTTCACATTCATAACCAGATAAACAATCGCTATCCCATGTGCAGCCGCCATTTGGCCAGCTTCCCATCACGCACGAATGTGAAGAAGAGTTGCAATGGTATCCAGCTAAACAATCGCTGTCCCAAGTGCACTCGAAATTAGTACCACCTTCTTTAACACAAGATTTGTTTGAACAACCATAACCAGGTAAGCAATCGCTGTCCCAAGTGCAGCCACCGTTGGGCCAGGCGCCTTGCGTACATACGTGTGTAGTTGAGTTGCATTGATAACCTGTCTGACAATCGCTGGTCCAGGTACAGGCTATTGCTGCTACCGAAAAAAAATACAGAAATGCTGATAAAACTAGTTTCATTTTGTCTCCCAAAGTTGTTGATGTGCCAGAGAAGAGCAATCGTTATGCCCGCCTTTGGTCTAGTAACCGGTGTAATTTTGTCTTCACCTAGAAAAGTTTTTTGAATCAGTTTGAAACGAGTTTTGAATTTAAAAGCCTTAAACTAGACTTAGGTCTAAAATATTTTTTTTCCATTTAGTTTAAATATTTCCGCTACAAGATGCGCAGCGTCTAATTTGAACTAGACTATGGTCCTAAAGTCTTCTGGACCTAAGCCGAGAAGTACTGTGAATTCGTTGGAGATAGAAGCAACCCGGAACTCTTGTTCAACAGTCAAAGAATAAGAACCACGGACCTCCTAGTAAAATTCCTACCAACAAGCTGCAGTCACAGCTTGTTGGATCAGGAACCACTCCAGCAACAAATTAAGGTAAATAAGTTTAAAACTTAAAGGGAAGTTTTAAATATAACGTCTGTTGGAGGACAATATGGGCTTAAGAATACAAACGAACATGCCGTCCATTTCGGCGCAAAGAGTATTAAGTACTCAGCAAAAAAGAATGGAACACTCGTCGCAAGCTTTAGCGTCGGGAAGTAGAATAGTAACGGCGTCTGATGATGCTGCCGGTTTAGCGATTTCTGAATCCTTAAAAGGACAAATCAGAGGTATCGCGATGGCCAGAAACAACGCTTTCAATGCTGGATCAGCGATTCAAGTATCTGAAGGTGGATTAAATGAAATCAATAATATATTAATTCGTTTACGTGAGTTGGGTATCCAAGGTGCTTCTGATAATATCGGCGACCAAGAACGCGGATACTTAAACGAAGAGGCGAAACAATTGATTCAAGAATCAGATCGTATTGCGCAAACAACTCGATTTGGTGATAAACGTCTATTAGACGGTTCCGGTGGCGACATGGAATTCCATGTAGGTGCTTTCGGTGGAGATGAAAACGTAATCAAATACAATTTATCATCTAATGCTCGCGCTAGTGAAATCGGTATCGATTCTATTGACGTAGGTGACAAAGGAAGTGCGCGTGATGCTTTAGGCGTTGTCGATGAAGCGTTACAAAAAATAGGTAGCATGCGTGCAAACTTTGGTTCTATCCAGTCACGATTGAACGCAACGACTAGTAACTTAGATATTCAATATGAAAACTTATCTGCTGCGAACTCTCGTATCCGTGACACAGATGTCGCTAAAGAAACTTCTGAAATGGCTTCTGCACAAATTCTGCAGCAATCAGCCGTATCAGTATTAGCGCAAGCTAATCAGTTTCCATCAGTGGCTTTAAAATTAATCGGATAATTGTGTGGAAAACATTAAGGAAGACTTCTGAAAAGGAGTCTTTCTTAACCCGATATTTTCGCAAAGATCTATAAATTTAAATAATAATTAAGAACTACGTTTAAATGTTCAGGATTTGTGAGTCATCGCCCACAGACCGATGAACTCTTAAGCCCGCCCTCGGAGCCACAAACTTCGAGGGTTTTTTTTGCCCAAAGGTTATTTTAATACTATTTGATCAAAGGTTGGGTTGATTACTGGCGGTTATCGGCGAATTTTTTTAAATCTTGGTCGATCTTTTCCATTTCGGTATTGATCTTATTAAGGTCGTTGCTGATATCAACTAATTGTTTAAAGTAAACCGGCTTCACTTGATCGTCTTTTCTTTGTACCCGGGACAAAAGATCGGTCAACTTCAGCATCGTTTCGGTTTGCTGAATATTAATCCTTTGAATATATAGCATATCTTCTAATGCGGGCTCTTGCCCTAGGGCTTTCACTTCCTCAACTGATTTTTGTGCCGTCAGCATTTCTTTTCTAAGAGTGAACATTTGTTTTGTAAGTTTTAATGTATTGTTTACGACTTCTTTTTTTGGCGGAAACTGCCCTGACAGCAAAGAAAAGGTAATCGTTAAGCCAATCACACCCATAATGATGGAACTAAGAAGACGTTCGACTACACCAAAGAAAAAATTTTCCATTTTGAATTCCTAACTACTGATCTATATAAGATTATAACCTGAGTTTACCTTTTGACATTGATATTTAATTTTTAAGTGCTTTAGTCTGTGTCTAGGTAGACTAGTCCCTCTTATAGATTTCCATTTTCCTATTATAAAGTCCTGAACTAGCCTGAATTTAAGTCCGGAAACTTAATACTTTGGTCTAGTTTGTATCCTACCAAAGTCTAGTTTCAACTAGACAGTGGTCCAGTTTTGGCCTTCCAGACTAAAG
>JAYVAZ010000453.1:0-3759 GCA_043750675.1 Pseudobdellovibrionaceae bacterium
AAAGCGGCAAGGAAAGTCAGTGGCTGTATTTGCCTTCCAGTAAACAAGTTCGACGTGTCGTTAACCCAAATAAAAGCAGTGGTGTTCTGGGGTCTGAACTGACCATCGAAGATTTGAATTCAACCGCCATTAAGGGTGCTTCGGTAAAATTGTTTAAAAAAGACAGTTCTAAAACCGTTTTAGAGATCGTCCCTAAAAAGGGAACCAGTATTTACAATAAAGTTCTTTCTTCGATCAGTCCCAATCAGCTGCCTCAAAGAACCGAGTATTATATTAATAACAAGCTTTTTAAGTCCGTAGAGTTCCTAAACTATAAGCAGTTTGGTTTGGTGTATCGGGCTCAGCAGATTAAAGTTAAGAATTATAAAAATAAACGGGGAACAGACCTGGATTTTCAAGAAATCAAAGTAAATGAAGGCCTTTCGGAAGATGACTTCACTGTGCAATCTCTAAAAGACTAACGTTTCCTAATACCGTTCAGTTAAGCCTGTCCATTGACCGGCCTTCGAAATACTAAGTTTTTCTTCTGGCGGTGAACTCCGCCTGGGCATAGCCCCGTTCTTGTAACATCCACTGACTATGAAAAAATCAAAACAACTTTCCTTACTAAAACCGCAAGCTAAATTCTTTGGTGGAGCCCTACTGCACGGAAAACGCAAAGCCCTTAGACCTTTGTCTTCTAAAGACTCTATCCACTTTGTATTACGCAGCCAATGGGCCTATGGCAAAGATAGCTTTCTGGCTAAACAAAACTATAATGCTATTCAAACTATCCTTAAACGCTTTGCTTTACAGTTTGGTGAACTGGGGGAAGGATTTTAAGATCAGTTTACAGTATCTAAAACAGAACACGTTAGAAGCCGTGGGTTTTGTAGCCTACAAACCTAGAAAGCAATACTATGCAAATTGGTTGAATGGAAACTACTCTGGTGGAACTGGTTAGGCGGAAACTACAGAAGAATAAACCGCAACTTCTAAAGTTAAGTAGTCTTATCAGGGCACTAGTGCCCTGATTGCAGATCGACGATTTTATTAAAAACCAATTGGCCCGGTTTGGAGTCAACGTTATCCAAACAAAAATATCCTAACCGTTCGAATTGAAATCGATCGGTTAGGGTTGCCGCTGCTAACCCTTTTTCCATTTTGACATTTTTTAAAATCTTCAGAGAATCGGGATTTAAATTGTAAGTAAAATCCTTACCTTCGGGAAAGTCCTCAGGGTTTGGGACCTTAAATAACTTACTGTAGATTCTGACTTCGGCTTCGATGCATTCAGTGGCCGATATCCAATGTACAATACCTTTGATTTTCCTACCATCGGATGTTGGTTTGCCACCCTTGGTTTCTGGCAGATACTCACATTTCAATTCTACGATTTTTCCGGTAGCATCTTTAATCACTTCTTTGCATTTAATCACGTAAGCGTTTCTTAAGCGAACTTCTTTACCCGGAGCCAGACGGAAAAAATCGGCTTCTGGATTTTCCTGAAAATCAGAAGCTTCAATAAACACTTCTTTGGTAAAATAAATTTTCCGCTTTCCCATTTCGACATTTTTAGGATGGGCAGAAACTTCCAGTTCTTCTTGATGGCCATTCGGAAGATTTTCGATAGATACTTTAATCGGAAACAGTACGGCCATCGCCCGCCTCGAGATCTCATCCAAATGTTCACGAACGCACGATTCTAAGATCTCGTAATCAATCACGCTATCGGCTTTGGCTACGCCAATTCGTTTGGTGAAACGATGGATCGATTCAGGTGTGTAGCCTAATCGACGAACGCCACTAATTGTGGGCATACGTGGATCGTTCCAGCCCGTAACCAATTTTTCTTTAACTAACTGTAAAAGTTTACGTTTGCTGGTCATAACAAAATTTAATTTCAGCCGCGCAAACTCATACTGCTTCGGCTGTGCCGGAACGGGTAGGTTCTCGATACACCAGTCGTAAAAAGGACGATGGTCCTGAAATTCTAAAGTACAAATGGAATGAGTTATTTTTTCAATCGCATCCGAAAGGGGATGGGCATAGTCGTACATGGGATAGATACACCAATCACTTCCGGTGCGATGATGGGGAGTATTTCTAATTCTGTATAACAAAGGGTCGCGCATATTCATATTCGGCGACTTCATATCTATTTTCGCACGTAAAATATGTTCGCCTTCTTTGAATTCCCCTTTTTTCATTTTAGCAAAGAGATATAAGTTTTCTTCTACACTGCGGGTTCGATAAGGACTGTCCTTTCCGGGACGATTAAAATCTCCGCGGTATTCACGTAATTGTTCTTCGTTTAAACTGCAAACGTAAGCCTTGTCGTTTTTAATTAAATGAATGGCCCAATCGTAAAGTTGACTGAAGTAATCCGAAGCATAAAATTTATTTACACCCCAATCAAAACCTAACCACCGAACGTCATTTTGGATAGACTCAATATATTCAACTTCTTCGGTTTCTGGATTTGTATCGTCAAATCGCAAATGGCATTGGCCCTTGAAATCTTTTGCAAGTCCGAAATTTAAACAAATAGCTTTCGCATGCCCTATATGTAAATAACCGTTTGGTTCCGGCGGAAAACGCGTCACCACTCGGCCTTCATTTTTTCCGGCTTTGATATCATTTTCAATGATTTGAATTAAAAAATTACTCGCGTCCATTGGTTAGTTCTTTCTTTTAAAATCTTTCAACAGTTTAGGTATTGATAACCTATCAACAAATTGCACTTTTTAGTATATTTTAGCTGGACTTAATGCGCGTGGCCCTTGCGTATTTGAAAATTTCGTACAAAAATAACTGCATGATTCATCCAATGCTTATTTATTTTCCCTTTCCGATAGAAACTGAACGTCTTTTGTTGCGACCACCGCAACCTGGGGATGGGCAAGAACTTATGATTGCTATGAATGAATCTTATAAGGATCTTAAAGATTGGATGCCTTGGGCAAAACCTCACGTTAATCACGCCGAAGCCGAAGTGAATGTTCGCAATGCCTATGCCCAGTTTATTTTAAGAAAAGATGTTCGAATTTCTATTTTTGATAAGAACACTAAAAAATTAGTTGGAAGTACCGGTTTGCATTCCATCAATTGGGAAGTTCCGCATTTCTCAATAGGATATTGGGTGCGTAGTTCCTATGCGGGTAAAGGCCTTATCACGGAAGCGGTCAACGCGGTCAGTTTATACGCGTTTAAACAACTAAATGCGAAAAAAGTAATTATTAAATGCGACTCGGACAATGATAAAAGTAAAAAAGTCGCAAAAAGTTTGGGTTACAAATTAGAAGCGACGTTGAAGTTTGATTCGGCGAAATTAAATCCCAAGGATCCTAAAGCTAGGGTTACTCGTGATACTCTGATTTATGCGAGGACCGAAATTAAAGGACTTTTGCCCACAAAAGTCAGCTGGCCACAAAAATAATTCGAAGTTATTAAGAAGTAAATAGCGGTTTCACCCACAGGGTTTGTTCGCGTCCTGGTCCTACGGATATCACATCAATCGGAGTGGCCAATTGGTTACCAATATAATCGATGTAGTTGATTGCGGCTCGCGGAAGATCTTTTAAGTGAGTGTACTTCGTTAAGTCTTCTTTCCATCCTGGCATGTATTCAACGATGGGTACTATTTTTTCTAACTCGTAGGCTGAACTTGGGAATTCATTGATGGTTTCACCATCCAGTTTATAACCAACGCAAATTCCTACTTTTTCTAAACCGGAAAGAACGTCCAATTTCATCAACGCGATATTGGTGATTCCGTTC
>JAYVAZ010000454.1:0-11232 GCA_043750675.1 Pseudobdellovibrionaceae bacterium
TAGCAGATTTCCGATTGAAAATAATTTTTTCCATTAATTATGTCAGCCCTTTTTTCCATAATCAGGATAGAGATTTCGCTTTCTTTGCAATTTTTATGACTTAATTTTTTAATTATTTTATAGGTTTTTTCATCAGCTGATACAAAGCCGATACTGTTGTCGATATTTTCCTGTTTTTTATACTGATTCATCAGCAAAGGTGTGATTTCATCCAGTGTTCCTGAAAAAAAACTTTTTCTAAGTTCGCCGCTGACAACCACTAATTTTTTGATTTTATTTTTTTTAAGCAGGTTTTTCAGCTCTTTAGTTTCCGGATTCAATTCTATAAAACTCAAATGGCTTTCATTTTTAACAAGGGAGTTGGTTTTTATAGCGGTTTTAATAAACGGTGAAAATTCTATTCGTTCAGAAAAAACAAAATCCTTTTCCGGGACTAACTTATGGCAGGCATGACAGGCCATTGTTTGTGTTTTTACATCTTGTTCAAATAATTGGCCTTCTGAATTATATAAAGCATATCCCCAGCCATCCGTATCTGGATATTTTTTTGTATCTTTGACCATAAATTGAAATCGGCGGGTACCCGCAGGAACGACAGAACTATCAAAGGCTGGATCCACGCCGGACTTAAATCCAACTTTTGCCAACACACTGCCGTCTGGGAATGGCAGGGTGTTGGTCTCTAACGCCTTCATTGCGATACTGTTGGCGTAAGTAAAGCGCATTTCAGTGGAGTCTTTTCTGTAGCGAACCGTTACCAGGTTCCAAGTTTTCGTAAAATCACCATACTGATCTAGTTTAATTCCGTTCATTTCCTGTGCATTAGAGGCAGTGGAGTTCAGAATAGAAAATAAAAACAGAAGAACTAGGTTTTTCCAAGGCTTCAGGTGGAAATTAATTTTTGTCATTTTTGCTGTCCATTGATTCATTCTGTATATCTTTTGCAGAATGTACAACGTCCTAAAGTCTAGACAGCAGAGGGGACTATTTTTTTATAGACTTATACTCGGTGGATCTTGCCAGCGACCCTGATGATAGGCCATAACTTTCTACCGCCTTAATCTGAGTCAGGGCTTGGTCCATAGTTGTTTCTAGTGATAGGAACTGAACATAGGCTTTTAGTTTTGTAATCAGTTCTATGGAGGATTCATTCAAGGCTTCAAAGCGAACCATACCAATGCCACTTTCAATCCATTTTGAAATATACCTGATGGCGGTCTGTGATTTAGCATTGTACATGGTATTGCGGCACTCTTGGTCGGGTTTAATCCAATGTTGATTACCGAATTGGTCTTTTAATTGTACTAAATGCTTTTCACACGGTTTGCCGCAGTCTTTAAAACTGGTTCCTGTACTTAGAAACGCCGCAAACACGCAATGCTCCATATGAAAACTAGGCATTGCCTGATGGATAGTGACTTCCAGCTTTTGCGCTGGCGAAGCCTTTAACAGAGCTAAAGATTGCTCAAAATTCAGATCATAGGAAATACATACTGATTCCAAACCCTTTGATAAAAGATATTCGGCAGTGAGATGATTGGTGACGTTTAAACTGAAATCGCCGATTATCGGGATATCCGTGGGATTGATTGTTTTGAAATATTCAACCGCTCCTAAATTTCTGGCCAATATAAAATCAGGGTTCAATGATTTTAGTATCTTTAGATTCAAATATTCTTGCGGTTTTAAAATACGGGTCGTAGCAACGCCGACTTTAATTCCAATGCCTTTCAAGCTTTGCACCGAATCTTGATAGTCGCGACCAAATTCAAAATCTAAACTAACCAAGGAAATGTCTTTTTTATTGAGTTCAGCGGATTCAAAAGCTTGAATCAGTGCCTTCACTTGTTCTTTATTTCGCAGTAAAACATGAAATCGTGGCTTCGTTAGTTCGGTTTGAACTGGCAATGGCAAGGTCGCCGAAGCGGTTGAAGAGAGTAACGGAAGGACATCCGCTTCTTTTAGGGTTACTTCAAAACCATCAATCGTGTGACTTTCCCGCAAGGCGATGAGGCGACTAATAATTCTTTGGCGAATTTGTTTAATCTCTTTGTGATTAAGGAAGAGGTCCTTTTCGCTGGAATTCCAGTAAAAGTGTGCTGAATCCAATTTAAAACAGGTGGCACTTAAGGCGCCCAATTCTTCTTCTAATTTTTCCGAAGTCAATTTGTTGTTAATTGATTTTTGTAATACCGTTTCAGAAACTTCCGTTAACTGGAAACGCCCATCTGAAAGGGTTACTTTTAAAGGCTGACCAATCTCTAAATAGACTCCGATCTTTACCGGAATCTTTTTACCCAAATTTTTATCGGTCAAAGTTTTTTGCAGCTGACTTCTTTGGGATTGATCATGATTTAAATAGATTTCAGAACCGGCCATATCCGCCATTAGAAAAGTTTCCTTGGCCACCCCAACGCGCAAAATTTTGTTAGATACGTTTTCGACCGAATAAATAAAGCTGCCGATCTTATTTTTTGGTAGACCGTAGTACCACAACAGTCCATCGCCGTTTGTAAGCAAATCACCTTCACCAATGATTAAAAAATTGCCGTCGCGGTTTGACTGGCGTACATCTTCAGCCAATTCAATTTCTAATCCGTTCTTTAAAACTTTAGAAATTTTGCCAATCTTTAATCCACGGTGGGAATTACTGGTACCATTAACTAGTTTCTGATGATTAACCCCATCCATCCAGCCATTAAAGAAACCGCGGGAGTAGGTAGTAGACATGATTTGTTTTTGCTGACTGACTTCGTTTTCGTTTAAAGGTTTACCCGCGAAGTATCGGTCAATTGCTAATCGGTAAGAGTCGGCTGCGGTCGCTACGTAATCAGGGGTTTTTAGTCGGCCTTCGACTTTGAAACTGTTCACGCCGATTTTCAACAGTTCAGGAATATCGGAAACACTACAAAGATCTTGCGGTGAAACCAGAAATTCTTTTTCGATAAGATCTTTTTTCTGACCATCAACGTACAACTCATATCCAAATCGGCAGCTTTGCGCACACTGTCCACGATTTGCAGAACGTCCACCTAAAGTTTCGGATGTAAAGCATTGACCCGAATAAGAAACGCAAAGGGCCCCGTGAACGAAAACTTCCAGTTCTTTAGTAGTTCGTTCTTTGATCAGTTTGATTTCTTGCAGTGAGTTTTCACGTGCTAACACAAACCTTTTGATGTTCAAGTCGTTTAGAAGACTGATTGCCAATTCATTGGTGACAGTCATCTGCGTCGAGCCATGAATCACTTGCTGTGGAGCCAATGTTCGGATCAATTTAATTAAACCAATGTCTTGAACAATAAAGGCGTCTGGTTTTAGGGGAAGAATTTTTAACAATGCATCCATTGCCAAAGACAATTCGTTTTCAAAAATTAAAATATTAAAAGCTAAATTTACTTTCACGCCGTACAGGTGGCACAGATCAATCATTTCTTTAAGTTCAGCGACCTCGAAGTCATGACTTCTTCCTCGGGCATTAAATCCGGGCATACCCACAAAAATCGCGTCGGCACCGTGATGAATGGCCGCCAATGCCATTACTTTTTGGCCAACGGGTAATAAAAGTTCGGGATGATACTTGTGGCTAGTGATTTCATTTTCAAACATGCAGATGATATATAGCGAAAAAAGTCTCCAGTCATTTCAAGAGTTTAAAAAGAAATAATTTCAAAAAAGAAACGAACAGGGTGTTCGGTCTACCCAAGTCAAAAATACTGTGTTTTAACACCCAACATGTCTGAATTTTACTTTGAAAAGTCCAAGCACTATCTTGAGACCGAGCTTAAATTGCGGCAACAGCGGCGCCCGGCTTATTCTTTAAGGGCCTTTGCACGCGACCTTGAGATGAGCCCCTCCAGCCTTTCTTGCTATTTAAACGATAAACAGGGCCTCAGCCGGGAAAGAGCCGTATTTATTGGCAAAAAACTGCAATGGACTGCAAAACAAACAGAACATTTTACTGACCTAGTAATTTTAGAATATTCTCCTTATAAAACAAAAAAGAAAGCGGCCCTGATTAGTATCGAGTCTCGCACGCAAAAGAGCTCGAAAAAGATTAATCAGGATCAGTTTAATTATATTTCGGACTGGCGGCACCTGGCCTGTTTGACATTAATTCAAATGCGACCGGGCCTTGAAAACCACCAGAGTATTGCCAAAAAAATATCTTTGAAGACGTCGCAGGCAAGTAGAATTTTAGAAAATCTACTTCGATTGCAGTTGATAATTCGTAAAACCGATGGAAAATACCTGGCTCAACAAAATGTGACTATTTCGGGTGGTGATTCACCGTCAAAGGCAGTTCAAACTTTCCATGCCGGCTTAATGGCCAAAGCGCAAGAGGCGATCGAAAAACAGAACTTTGATCAGAGAAATCTTTTTTCTATCATTTATTCGATTAAATCGGATTTAGTCCCGGTAGTTCAAAAGGAAATTGAACAAAGTATCTTGCAGATTTTAGGCAAACATACTTCTGAACCGGGCGAAGATTGTATTCAGGGATTCAGTTTGCAGAACTTTTCTATCCACAAAGAAAGCGAGATTTGATGAAATCCACCCTAGTTATTTTAGCCTTGGTCATTTCCTTTACGTCGGTTGGTTTCTTCTTACCATCGGCGGCGGCAGAGACTTCTATCAACCGTACTGAATTATTTAAAATGGTGGATGACTCATTAAGTTTTATTATTTCTGATGCGATCACTGATAATGCGTTCTTGACGACGACCGGTCTGACCGACAAAGAACTTCAGATGTTGGCCGCAATAGTAATGATTTTGAATGAATCACGAAGTCTTCGTTACTTTCAAGAAAAACAAATCATGCCCTACCAGACGATTTTCAAAAATTATCATTATATTTTTTTCGACCTCAGTAATCTGAAAAATGTATTCGAAACTCCGTTTAAAAAAGGCCCTGACTTAGTATTTTCGACTGATCAAAGTCTATTTAAATTGAATCCCAATGAACCTATCCGGACCGCCATGACTTACCCTGAATTCGAAAAGGATATTTTTATAAATTTAAATTTAATTAATTCTAAAGAAATCGAATTCTCGTTTCCTTCGGTAGTTTCGTTATTAACACATGAATATGGCCATAAAATCACCGGCAACAAAGACCAAGCCGCCATTGATTCAGCGGCTGCACGCCTAGCCACATTTATAAAAAATAAAATCAGTAAAACCGTAGTTGGGAACAATTCAAATGTCTATTTTTTAAAATATGGGTTTTTTTCACCGGTAGTACGTTGGATACAGGCTGTTATGGATGGTACCAACACCAGTTGGTATATGAACATCTCCCAATTAATGTCTAATCACACCGATCAGGCGTTGATAAATTACGATCGTCAGGGTTTTTACTTATGGTCGGATGACGGTTTACAGATAAAAGACCTTCGATCATTGGTATTTAATAAAGTGGAAACTGAAAATGTAATCAAATTTCCTGCGCAAGCGGGTATTATATATGCGCGACATAACCTATTCTTGTCGGAAAACATTCAGGTTACAAAAAAAGAGGATTCCGTTTTTAATCTAGCTTGGACGGGAGTTTTTTTTCACGAGATCATTCCCTACCTGAACTCTTCCGTTTTGGCGGAGACTGACTTTGTAAATGTTAGTGGAACTTCCTGGCAAAACACCGGGCCAGTTGGGCAAATTCCCTTACAAGTAAATTTAGATATTGACTTGAAAAGTCTTACCAGTTCCAACACCTATAATACCGATTCAAACGTTAAATATTTTTTGCCTAATATAGATGGAGAAATGCTTACCTTCAACAAAGGCGAAGATTTAACTTTTGAGGTAAAATTTAATAACGAACTGGTTTATCAGTACACTACCGAAGCCGGCAGGAAAACGGCTTTATGGCCATCGGCATTGATTAAAACCGGCTACGGGTCGTTTCAGGTCAGTGCCTTTGATGGTGATCCTGTCACAAATATTTTCCATTTCCGGGTTAAAAATGTGAAAGACCTATTGTTAAATAAAATTGAAGTAAATCAGTTTTTCTTACGAACAAATTATTGGGGTTTAGTCGACACGGATAGTTTTATACTAGGGCAAATTTATCTAAAGAAACCAATTAGGATTGATCTTGGCAGTGTCAATTCAGGTGCTTTAGTTTTTACAGTTAAATTAACCCAGTTCGAGCAACTGGCTAGTGAAATCAGATTTCAGTTACCTTGGGGTAAAAATATATCAGCGGTCAATATAACCTTAAAGTATGGTATGGATTTCTTCTATAAGAAGACGGCCGAGGGTGACTGGGTTTTGGTGACTCAAGCTACCTATATTAAAAATATTTGGATAGACTCAGGCCATTTTAAATCTTCCGGCCAAGGGAGCATTAGTGTCATTGGATTTGACTTAAACAATCTTCTTACAAAAGAAGAAAGTGTTTTGGAGACAGTGGGAAATAAAGTATATCAGAAGAAACAAACATCAGGCGAAGCCGAAGTGATTGAATTGATCGTATTCGATAGTGCTTTGAACAAATACGAGGTGAAAATTGAAAAACCAATTAAGATTAAGCTTTAGTTTCTTCGTCGCTTCGATAGTATTTAGTCTTTTCGTAGCAGCTGGTATTAATGTGGTTGGCAACGGCGGTGGCTGGGCCGAATTGCAATTTATAAATCAGTTTAAGAATTCAGATACGTCAGTTGCTTTTTTGCTGAAACAAAACTGGCCAGTTTTAAATCATTATAAGATCGGATTAGAATGTTTAGTGTTCGATTTTAAAAAACAGCAGCAATTTGAAATCACTTTTGATTCTGATCTGGGTTCGGATTTTGTCGTAAAAGAAAATCATCTATTTGTTAATAATAGAATTTTGTACGTTGACGAAAGTCATCCGAAGAAAATTCATGAAATAGCTGTTTTAGTGATTTACGCGCAATTGAAAATGATTTCCATAGATTATCCGCAAGCACAGTTTTATCAAGATTTCTCGACGGTTTTCAATTATTTAAAGGTGGATGAGTCTGGTTACGTAAGTTCGTTTGAAAGTTCGCTGTTGAAAATTAACGATTTAAGCTACGAATTCGATTTAGGAACTAAATATCACCTGCTAGCTCTAGAAGACATAAAGCAGTCTTATGATATTAATGAGCTTTTTGCACAGCAACTGCCGTGTGGTGAAATCTCTGACTGGACCTTTAATCAGTGGGGTTCAGAAAAACACCTCAATCTGCGATCGTTTTATGCGGATGCGACTGCCGCCTGCGCAGGCGTTGGTAATGTGTTTCGGTTGGTGATTCAGTTTAAAATTAACGAATCTGTCTTAATCATTGAAGACTCTATTCAGGTCAATATTTACTAGAAAACTAATACCAACGTTCCATGGCTAACGTTTCGCTGCGCAAACGGCTGTGTTGATCTTGATTGGTCCAAGCGGCTTGTGAATAGGTAGCCTTTAGTAGAAAATCAAAAAGTAGGTGGTGGCGCCGATAAGTGCGTTTAATCCTGTGTTTTTTCATTGGATTAAAAATTCCTTGTTTGGAAAAAATCTGTAAAGGATTTTTGCGAACCCAGTTCCAAGATCCCATTTCCAAAGTCAGCGGAATAAAAACCTTTTTTGGGTCGCGTTGATAAGTGTCTAGAAATAATTGATCCCAAATATCACCATTAAGAAGGTACCCTTCGGACTGCGGTTCAATTTTGTAGATATGGTAAGGATGAGTCTGTTCGAATAGATTTATCAAGGCCTGAAGTTCTGACAGCTGGGTAAATGGTTTGCTAGTATAAGAAAACGGAAACCAAAGACGATCGACCATTCCAAATCCCGAATGAAAATCTAACGAAATCACGGTGGGAGAATCTCGTGTGATTCGATTGAATACCGTTTCCAGGAATTGAAGTTCCTTTTCTAAAACACCAATTTGGCCCTGAAACCAGGGTATTTTATTACTAAATCTATGCCCACCTAATAGATACGGCGTTTTTTCAGTCGCGTTTATGCGAGAATTTCGCATTAAGTCCACGCCATTGGGGTTGCTTCTGGAAAAATGCGTGTAGCCATAAGGATTTAATAAAGGAATACAAACTAGTTTTACTTTTTCAAAGACAAGCTTTAAAGTTTCGTCCCATAGTAAACGATCAATCGTGGTTTTAAGTAAACTCCAGGCCAGCTGGCTGCCAATTCTTTCTAGTCCATGTACGCCACCCACTAAAAATAGTACGGGAGCAGCGGGATCTTTCGAACCTATTTCAAAAGAATAAATGGGATAGGTTTTTCCCATATGTACGATGTCGTTGCAAACTTCGGCATGAATCAGATTCCTAAAACTAGATTCCCTAGTTGCTAAGTCGTAAATTTTTTCTAAAGCATGAAGCATGCTTTAGATTATCTAGCTATCTGAAATCTTCTTGCAAGAGTTAATGCGAGATCCGACTTTTTAATTATCGTCAAAAAATCGATACATTGAAATTCTTTATCAAAGGCCGGTTCTGCCGCGACCTTAGTACCCATTTTTAGATACGAAGACAACAAGGATGGAATTAAAGTTTCGGCTTCGTTTTTTTGCTCTTCGTTTAGGCCTTTTGCATAGAAGCCGTGCCATAATTCAAAATCAGTCATTAGGAATTTTTTGGTTGGCATAATAAACGGCAGGTAAGAGGCCTGTCCGGCATCGATAAAACTTTTCAAAATAAGTGCGGCTTTTCTAGGATCGGTGACCTTTACGCTGGAACAACCATATAGTATGTTTGCACCGGTGATGTTCATGTATTCGGCAATACCGCGCCACAAAAGGGAAATGATGGCGCCGCGCCGGAAGTCTTTATGAATGCAGGCCCGGCCCAATTCGATAAAGGGACCATTCAAAAGAAATAGTTTTTGGAGGTCAAATTCCAATGCCGTGTAAGAGTTTTCCGGACGTGTAATAACACTTAAACGATAAGTTCCGATCAATTGTTTCGTTTCTTTACTGATAATAATTAGATGGTCGAAGTGCGCATCAAAACGGTCGTAGTCTAAACCAGAGCTGGAAATTCCTTGGAACTCCTGAAAAAACACTTCATGGCGTAATTTAAAGGCGGCCCGCAATTCCAGATTGTTTTCAGCGGTTTTTAATATGTAGGACGAAGTTTCGATAAAAATGTTCTGTTTGGTCTGGAACTTGTGGACTTTGTTTAATCGTAATTTCGTGTTTTCCGTAAAGTCTTTTGCCCATGCTAACATCCGAACTCCCTGTTTTAATTAGTGTAGGTGAATTGCGGCCTGAGGATCGTTAGAGTTGTGTCAGGAAGCCAACAAGGTATTGTTTATATTTCTAATTTAGATATAAAAGTCGCATGAAAACACATGCACTATTGATTACTACTGTTGGAATTTTGACACTTACCTTAGCTTTTTTCCTTGGTTGTTCGTCGGTGGCAAAAAAGCTTCCGGAAGTGACCATGACCTCGACATCTGATTCTACTTTTATTCAAGAACTGAAATCCTTGGAAGTTGAATTCAACGAAGTGGTTGGCGTTTCGGCTTCGAATCAGAAGTTTTATCTGGGTGGGTTTTCTGGATTGTTTTTTAGTGGAGCGGCTTCTGCCGAAGGAAAATGGGCACTTTGGACTCTTACCGATCGCGGGCCAAATGGAGGTGAAATTGCTGCACTGACTGGAGTGGGAAGAAATGCTCGCCCTTTTTTATTACCGAAATTTAGTCCACGTTTAGTAAAATTAGAATTGGATAACTTGGAATTTAAATTAAAATTGATTTCCTCCACAGAATTCAGTAGTGAATCTGGGGTAGGAATGTCTGGTATTCCGATAACGGCCCAGACTAAGAAAAATAGAAGCTACACAGAATCCGCTGCTGATAGTTTCGGTAATAAAATTACTGCAGACTCAAATGGAATGGACAGCGAAGGCGTCTGCGCCGACGCGACCGGAAATTTTTGGGTGGTGGAAGAATATGGTCCGGATATTTTAAAATTTAATTCGCAGGCAAAATTGATCAAGCGATTTCGAGCCGGTAAAGAGTTGCCGCAGCTATTACTGAAGCGTAAAATGAATCGGGGGTTTGAAGGCGTTGCCTGTTCTAAAAACAAGGTGTACGCGATTTTACAAAGTCCCGTTAAAAGTGAAAATTTAAATAATTCTTTAACTGTGCCGCTTGTCGAAATCGATTTATCTACTGGAAAGGTTTCCAACTACAATTATATTCTCGAAAACGAAAAGACCGGCCGAATTGGAGATATAACTATTTTACCTGATGGCAACCTTTTGGTTTTAGAGCAAAATGGAAAAACTGGTAAAGACAGTCAAAGAAAAATCTATAAAATTTCACTGGTGAATTCTAGGGTATCCGGAAAGGAATTAGTTGTGGACTTATCAGCTACCGAAATGAACCAAAGTGAAAAGATCGAAGGACTCGCCGCCTTAGACCGGTCTACCCTATTACTAATTTCCGATAATGATTTCGGGATGAACGGGGAAGTTGACCTTAGCACGGGATTGGCCGTCGTTGATTCCAATAAGAAAAGCCTCCTATATAGATTGAAGTTGCGCCGTCCAATGTGGTAATCCTAAACCGCGGATATTCAAACGACTAAAAGTTCGACATAGAAATTTTATCTATGCAATTAATAACAGTAGTTAATTCAAATAAAGAAGTTATATTGCCCACATGATTACCTTGGGAATTATGGCATTAATTTACAGATTTAAGGCGCAGCTACGTGACCTAGGTCAATCAATTGCGGACAGATATTTTTTAAAAGGTAAAAGGGAAAAGCCAAATGAAATTGAATTATAGAAATACATTGTTGGCATTGGTTCAGGTAGCGGTTTTACTTCTGAGTGGCTCCAATACTTTCGCGGCGCAAGACCTTGCACGTTTCGAAATCTGGATGGATATCTTACAAAAATCGACGGAAGGTGCGGCTAGTGGCCAGGCGGCTGTCGAGAATTTAAAAGCCAATCCGAAATCACGTATTGCTGCATTTAATTTACAAGCATTAGGAATGTTGTATTCAAAAGTTGACCCCCAGTTCACCGCTTTAAAGAGAGAATTTAAAAAAATTGAAGATGGTCTTGGGCAAATCGATAAATGGAATAATATTGGTAATGACAAAAACAAAGACAAAGCGACAAAAAAATTCGCCGCGCTGTTAGAAAAAGAAGGCTGGACTAAAACCAGCGACAGTTCGAAGCTAGGTAAAATTAAAAAGGATCTGAAGCAGGCTTTGGAAAGTCTGCCCGATTCTGATTCTAGTTTGATTGCACAGTTGACCTT